>JANPNG010000388.1:0-6912 GCA_031427355.1 Hylemonella sp. | reverse complement strand
CTGGGGGTTTTTGTCCCCACCAATTTCGAGATCAAGCAAACTGAATATGGCTATGAGGTCTATTCCCCTGAAGATGGGTTATTGGGCACAGCAGCCACGCTGGAAGATGCCAGGGAGTTCGTGCCTGATCAAGGGCACGAGTTGCTTTATGAGGTGCATGGTGTCAAGTTGTCGGCTGAAACTCGGCGGGCTCTACTAGCCACGGGGTTTCCGGCTTGGGGGTGATCAATGTCTTCGTCAGAGCCTTACCCAATTCGGCAGGAAGCGATCGGACAGCCCGATCCAACCGCACCGGGGTACGTGGGGACGTACAACCCGCCGCCGCCATATCTCCATATCTGATACCGCCGCTACCCAGACCAGCTCGCCCTTCTTACTCGCGAAGTGGGGGCCAGAGTTGGAGGTGATGAGCCGTATATCGCAAGACCCATCAATTCATATTTGCTGGACGGGACGATATCTACAAGGACGTGCAGGAGCATTTGAAATCCAGGCCGCCGAATTTGCCACCAATCCGGTTCTAACGCTGTAGCAGCGGACACAAGTCCGCTTCCATGCTTCACCACCCTGAGCATGACACGAAAGGGTTCAACCCGGCCAAACCCGCCGGGTTTCTTATTGGGACACGAACGGCACTACGCAAGCCGCCTTACGCTGGGATCAGGTGATGCCGGTAAAATTGATGCGGCCTGATGAAATTCTTAGACACAAAACAATTTGACGGTACTTATGACGGTACTTTTCGGGATGAGTCTTAAGTTACCAAGCATTCATGCGGGTTACAGGACACTTTTCGATTCCTGTCGAGGACCATCATTGGGACTGGACAATTCAAAGCGACAGTGGAGAATGTCAGAACTGAACAGAGTAAAGGCAAGTTTCCCCCTCAACATGAAAGGACTGCGTGATGAGCACACTGAGTCAAATTGAGTCCGAGATCGCAGCGCTGCCGCTCAACCTTCGGGCTGAGGTGCTGGATTTTGTCCAGTTCGTCAAGCAACGCCATGGGCTTCCTCGCACACCTGTTGCTACCGTGCCCACAGCCGACACTGGGGATTCCCCCTTCTTTCTGGCGCTGAAGGATGTGGGCTTTATTGGCTGCATCGAAACCGATGAGCAACTTTCAACCACTTATAAAAGCCAGCTCGATTTCTCGTCCAAGACTGGAACGCGCCCATGATTTTGGTCGATACCGGCGCCTGGCTGGCCTTGGCGGACCAGGGCGATGCCTACCATGCTCGCTGTCAAGCGTTTTTCCGCCACAATCGTGAACCACTGATGACCACCTACCCGGTGCTAGTGGAGTGCGTTCACCTCATGTTCAAACGCATCGGCGTAGTGAAAACACTGGCTTGGGTGGAGACGCTGGGTGCCCAGGGTGTCGGCATTTTTGTCATGTCAGCCGATCACGTTACCCGGCTTGCGGCTCTGATGCGCCAGTATGCTGACTTGCCAATGGATCTGGCGGATGCATCGCTGGTACTGGTGGCAGAAGAGTTTGGCGAGGGGCGTATCGTCAGTACCGATGAGCGGGATTTCCACACGTATCTCTGGAAAAATCAGCACCCCTTCAGCAATCTTTTGCTTGCACTAAGCTGAACCGCTCTGAGTTGAAGCGTCCTTATGCAAGCGACGGAACTGAAGTTTCAAAAACACCTCCTCAAGAACTCGAATTCATACGGGTTACTTGTGATTCCTGCCCATTTCCTTAATTGAAGTTGAAGACAATGATTCATTTTTCTGTACAACGATTTTTTCGCTTCGGTTTGACGCTCGCCAGCCTGGCAAGCCTCGCCCTATCGGCCACCGCCGCTGAAGGTGACTACCCTGTCAAACCCATCTCCATCGTCGTTGCTTATGCCCCCGGTGGCCAGGGCGACACATTTGCGCGTCTGGTCAGCGAGCGCTTGGCCATCGCCTACAAGCAATCGGTGGTGGTGGACAACAAGCCTGGCGTGTCGGGCACGGTGGGCACGCGGCTGGCGGTGAAGTCACGCAATGATGGCTACACCTTGTTGCTGGGGCAAACCGGCGAGATGGTGGTGAACCGCGTCATCATGAAAGACCTGGGTTACGACCCACTCAAAGAGCTGATCCCCGTGGTGATGATTGGCAACGCGCCGCTGGTCTTGCTGGCATCTGCCAGCGCGCCGTACAACAGCCTGACCGAGCTGATTCAAATGGCGCGCGCCAAGCCGGGCACGTTCAGCTACGGCTCGGTGGGTGCGGGCACGCCGGGCCATCTGTCTGCTGTGGCCTTGACCATGGGCACCAAGCTGGACATGACGCACATCCCCTACAAAGGCGTGGGGCCGCTGCTTACGGATTTGATGACGGATCGCATCCAACTCTTTTTCAGCAGCGCTTCAGCCGCCATGCCGCACATCAAGGGCGGCAAGCTCAAAGCCCTGGCGGTCACCTCGCCGCAGCGCATGAAGTCGCTGCCGCAAGTGCCCACCGTGGCCGAGGCCGCCCTGCCCGGCTTTAGCTACAGCCTGTGGGGTGGTTTGTTTGCACCAGCGGACACGCCTTCCGCCATTGTGCAAAGTCTGAACCGCGAGGTGAATGCCATCATGGCATCCACCGAGATTCTCAACCGCTTTGTGGCAGAAGACTTGGCTGTTCCGAAAAACACAGTCGCAGAATTTGCCGAGTTTGTCCGTACCGAGGCCACCAAGTTTGAGAAGGTGGTGAAGGATGCGAACATCAAAATAGATTGAACACACCATGCAACTTATCGTTATCCCCGGCGACGGCATTGGCCCCGAAACCATGCAGGTAGCCGTTGAAGTTCTGCACGCGGTCAATCAAAAGTTTGACCTCAAGCTGTCCATGGAACATGAGATCGCAGGCCACGACAGCTTGCAACGGCGCGGCGCCACCGTCACGCCCGAGCTGCTGGCCAAGGTGCGCGCCGCCGATGGCCTGCTGCTTGGCCCCATGGCCACCTATGACTTCAAGGACGAAGCCAAGGGCGAGATCAACCCGTCCAAGTTCTTCCGCAAAAGCCTGGACTTGTTTGCCAACATCCGCCCGGCCCGCACCTACCCTGGCGTCAAAACGCTCACCGGCCCGTTTGATCTGGTTGTGGTGCGCGAGAACACCGAAGGCTTTTACGCCGACCGCAATGTGGAGTCCGGCAACAGCGAGATTTTGGTCACTCCAGACGTTGCGATCTCACTGCGCCGCATCACCCGCCATTGCTGCGAGCGCATTGCCCGCAGCGCCTTTGAGCTGGCCTCACTGCGCCGCCAACATGTGACCTTGGTGCACAAAGCCAACGTGCTGCGCGTGACCGATGGCATTTTTCTGGACGAGTGCCACAAGGTGGCCAAAGAGTTCCCGCAGGTCACGGTGGACGACTTCATCGTGGACGCGATGATGGCCCATGTGGTGCGCGACCCAGCGCGGTTTGACGTGATCGTCTCCACCAATATGTTTGGCGACATCCTGTCGGACCTCACGGCCGAGCTGTCGGGCAGCCTGGGCCTGGGCGGCTCACTCAACGCTGGAGCCGATCACGCCATGGGCCAGGCCGCGCATGGCTCAGCACCCGACATCGCAGGCCAGAACAAAGCCAATCCCTTCTCGCAAGTGATCTCTGCCGCCATGCTGTTGACCTGGCACGGCCAGCGCCGCGTCCTCCCCGCTTACCTGGCCGCCGCCAAAGCCATTGAGCAAGCGATGGAAGCGACGATTGCGGCGGGTGAATGCACGCGCGATGTGGGTGGCAGCTTGGGCACGCGGGAGACGGGGGCGGCTTTGCTCGCAAGTCTTGCGAGCTAGCACTTTTAAGTCAGCCCTACTACTTAAGGCTAGCTCAAAATCTGCGCTCCGAGCGTCTTTGCTGCCTTGCGGTCGAATGTCCAGAATGGCAAGGCCTTGCCCGCACGCGACAAGGCCAAGTGCATGTATTCGCCAAAGTCTGCAGCCCCCTCCTCGTAATCAACCAAGGCCTGCTCCAATGCGCCTTCCGCTTCAAAACTGAACTCAACCATCGTCAGTAACGCTGAAATAACGCCAATGAACTCCGCTTTGGTCTGCTTGCATTTGGATCGCAAAACCCACTCCAGCTCAAGCACCACGGTGATGGGCACAAATAGAAATTCACCTTTCTTGGCGTGTCTGGCCAACAGTCGATCAACCGCATGCGCCTGCGGTTGATCGTCCTGGGTGAGGAGTCGAACCAGGACATTCGTATCCACAGCGCCGGCCAGCATCAAGGCCTCATTTCATCAATGGAGAGGCGCTTGCCCTTTGGCAGTTTCACGATCCCCTTGACGTCTGCTGCACTTTTGTTCTTGACTCTGACAAAAAGACGTCCATCCGTGAGCACATGCCACACCAAGCGCGTCCCAGGCGTGCCGCCGATGCTCTGCCGGATATCCACAGGGACTGTCGTTTGCCCTTTTGCAGTGATGGTTGATTCGGTCATGTAATTCCTTACGTTTTAATAATTGTAAGGTTATTAACCCACATCGGCAACGATAGGTTCCAACTCATCACAAACTGTGATGAGTCACCGCAAAAACCGTGGCATTGCGTATCGCCCATATGCCTTCACCGAGCAAGGCGTCGCCATGTTCTCCAGCGTACTGCGCTCCCAAAGTGCAGTCGAGGTCAACATCGCCATCATGCGCACGTTTGTGCAGTTGCGCCGCCTGATGGACTCCAACCTCGATTTGACCCGCCGCATTGAGGCCACGACAGACCGCGCACCGCTCGACGCACTGGTTCAGACCCGCACCCCCACTGCCGCCCTTTGCCGAGGAAGCCTCACGCCCGATGTTCAGGTATCCGGTCGATCCGCACTGCACCGATGAAGATTGGTTGCAGGCTTCGAGTTATTCGTGTCTGGTTGAGCACCTCTAACAAGCTCCAGCTATTCGCCTACAGCGGCTATCTCAACGAAATGATCAGCCATAGAAATGCCGCGCTGACATACGCAAGAGAAGCTGGACTGGATTTCGAGGCCTTGGTACACAGCGATGCGATGTATCACGGCCCAGCAAACATAAATGTCTATCTCGGCGCGTATGTAAGTGCACTTGAAACGGTCAGCCATCCGGCTTCGATGCCTTCCTAAACCGCGTCGCGCCATACACGACAGAGAGCGAGTTGCGCCGATGGATTGATAAGCAAGGGCTCGTAGTGATTGAGTCACAAAAGAACGCAGCCTACTTGAAGCTATACGGACTGCTTGAAAAAAGCAATACTTGCGTCGAAGCTATCGAATGAGAAACAGCCAATTTTGATTGAGCACGACGCGCTCCAACTGGCGCTAGTTGAAGGCGATTTTCAACGAGGCGAAAAGGCGCTATTCATTACGGCGGATCGACAGCTCTACGAAGACGTCGCTGCATCGCAGTTTGGACATCTTGCAGAGTTCATGGTGAGCCATGTTGGGATAGTTCAGCTTGTAGACCTCCTGGTGGGATTAAAAAGCGACGAGCGAGCTTTTGGGGAGCTGCTGTGGAGCAACAAGGTTTCTGAGCGTGCGCAGCGAATCCGGTCATACCTGACGATTGAGGCACTTAACAAATACGATGCGGCACTCGCAATGAACATGCATGAGGTCGTTGAAGCACAGTCGGAGTCGATTGCCATTCAGCTTGAGCGAGAAGGTGCGGACTTGGAATCCCACGATCCGAAGGCCCGCGTGAAGGCGTTCAAATCTCTCGGGACGCTGGAGGCTAATTTCTTTGCTGGTATGAGCGAGGCCATCGAAAAATTGAACAAACGCCGGTAGAAGCTGAGGGAAGAATATCGGGAAAACGAGTCGAGACGGTTAAACGTCACGACTTGATTCCGGAGACCCAAAGGCCTCATCTCAAATCAACTCCACAACCTCAGCCCGCATACCCCGGATTAGGCAACACCGCCTTCAACTTAGGGCTGTTGAGCTTACGCGCTGACACCTTGCCCCCTTGCGCCTTGAGCCACTGCTCAGCCACTTCCCACACCGGCTTGCCGCCTGCGGTTTTGGCCTCTTCAGACACCGGGGCCCAACCGGCCACTTTGTATTTTTTGTCCGCTTCAATCGGCTTGCCGTTCAGGCGCATGTCGTCGATGCGCTTGCCCATGGTCTCGTTGGGGTTGCAGCTGTATTGCATGCCGCCTACGCGCACCATGTCGCCGCCTTGCTGGTAGTAGGGGTCGGGGTTGAAGAGGTTGTCGGCCACGTCTTCCAGCACGGTCTTGATGGTCTCGCCGCTCATCTCGGTGACGGTGGCGTAGGAGTAGGTGGTGGCGGTCATGTCCATCAGCCATTCACGCGTGATGGCCTGGCCTGGCAGCAGGCTGGTGCCCCAGCGGAAGCCGGGGGAGAAGGCCAAGTCAGCGCCTTGTACGTCCATCAACGCGTCCAGCAGCAACTGGTCTCCTGTGCCGTTGAAGTTGCCTCGGCGGTACAGTGTGCCTTCGGTGATGGCGAGCTTTTCGGCCAGCTTGGCTTCATACGGCGCGCGCACCTTCGTGATGAGCGCGTCCATCTCTTGGTCGGCGGGCAGCATGTTGGAGAAGATGGGTAGCAGCTTGTAGCGGAAATCGGTGATGCGCTTGTCTTTGACCTCAAAATCCAGCACGCCCAAAAACTTGCTGTTGGAGCCCGCATTGGTCACTATGGTCTTGCCGCTTTGGTTGCTGACCAGCGTGGCCACGGGCATACCGTCGTGCGTGTGGCCGCCCAGGATGGCGTCGATGCCGGTCACGCGGCTGGCCATCTTCAAATCCACATCCATGCCGTTGTGTGAGAGCAGTACCACCACTAACGCGCCTTTGGCGCGGGCCTCGTTCACCGTGGCCTGCATGGTTTCCTCTTGAATGCCAAAAGCCCAGTCGGCCACCATGTAGCGCGGGTTGGCAATGGGGGTGTAGGGGAAGGCCTGGCCGATGATGGCGCAGGGCACGCCG
>JANPNG010000387.1:0-2253 GCA_031427355.1 Hylemonella sp. | reverse complement strand
TGTCTCGTAACGGCACGGGGGGACGGCCTCTCAAATTTGCTTTGTAGCTCTGTTGTAGCTACAATCTAAACTCCAGATCGCACAAAAGAAACGAAACCCATCATGACCACCATCGACACCTTTGTCCGCGCCCGCATTGACACGGACACCAAAGAGCGCGCCTCTGAGGCGCTGGCGGCCATGGGGTTGTCTGTCTCCGACGCCATTCGTCTGCTCATGCTACGCATTGCCGATGAGCGCCGTTTGCCCTTTGAAGTCAAAGCCCCCAACGCCACCACGCGCAAAGCCATCGCCGAGCTAGAGGCCGGCAAGGGCAAGCGCTTGGCCAGTGTGGCCGCCCTGATGGCCGACTTGCATGCGGGCGATTGATCGATCGACCGCGTTCAAACACGATTACAAACGCCAAGCCAAAGGGCCGCACCGGGCTACGCTCGATACCGATCTGCTACCGGTTTTTCTGGCCCTGACCAACGACGAGCCGTTGGAGATACGGCACCGCGATCACGACTTGACCGGCAATTGGGCAGGCTACCGTGAGTGCCACATCAAACCCGACCTGCTGCTGATCTATAAAAAATCAGAGTCCGACACATTGCGGCTGGCGCGGCTTGGTTCGCATAGCGAACTTTTTGGTTGAATCGCTAGTTCAACAGCCTGAGGTCATGCGTCAATACAAAACTTGAATCCGTGCCTGCGCTTCCTCTCTACGGCTTCTTCGGGGGTGGTTGAACTGGCTTGCCCTCGCTCAGCGTTGGTTGATAACCGCCTTGCACCTTGTCACCTGTTTGGGGTTTCTGCGGTTTTGGTTGATATCCCTCTTGTGCTGGCTGATACCCCTTGTTCACTCTCTTCTGATCGTTCATTCAAGTCTCCTTCGATCACATTAAAAAATTCGACTGTGGCAACGTCCGCAGCTAGGATAAGTATGCCGCCTGTGTCAACTCTTTTCCGCTCTAGACCACCATCCTCGTTTACTTCCCAGCACTGCTCCAAATAGAGCTGCTCCACTGCTGGGGCGCTTGAAGCAAATGACTGCGAGTCAAAACGACCACCAATTTTCTTGCCATCCTTCAAGGAAACAATGACCCAGTAGGGCTTCCGCTTGCTGAACACATAGTCCCATGGTTTTTCAGTAGGGTGTGGCAAAGTATTTTGTACAAACTGCGTACTTCGTAACCACCGGAGGAGGCAGGCCCACGAAATTGGCGCGACGAGAAGCACAAATACGTAAAACGCTACATATGCACTCGGACAAGTTGACCGAATCGCATGAGTCTCAATTTCATAAATCGGCCAGAGCAAAATCGCGTAGTTAATAGAGCTATAGGCAACAGCATCAATCAACTGTTGAGCTGAGTCTTTGGCGACACGTGGAACCAAGAGTTCATAGGCTTTAAGGCTGATGAACCCAGGTACGACAAACGCGATGAACAGCACTAATTTATTGGCGTCCCATATTTCCATGATGTCTCCCTTGAGGCCTCAATCAATGCTGATTCAAAACTTGCAAAACTTCACTATCACTATAGCCTTTACACCCGCAGCTACAAATTCCAGCCCCCCTACCTCGCCAACGCCTTCAACGCCAACTTAATCCCCTCCCCCACCCCCACATCCCCCGGCAGCGCTTTCAGAGCCGCAGCGGCCTCTTTGTCGCTGTAGCCCAGGGCCAGCAAGGCCTGAAAAATGTCAGCTTGAGTGTCGCTGACCGGGCTACCGGTCGGGCCAAGCGGTCCGATGTCGGCACCGAGTTTGCCTTTGAGTTCCAGCAGCAGGCGCTCGGCGGTTTTCTTGCCGATGCCGGGGACTTTGACCAGCCGCCCGGCCTCTTGCAGCGTCACGGCCTGGGCCAGCTCGGCCACGCTCATGCCGCTGAGCACGCTCAGGGCCGTGCGCGGGCCGACGCCGGATATTTTGATGAGCTGACGAAAGGCCTCGCGCTCCACCGGGGTGCTGAAGCCAAACAAAATCTGTGCGTCTTCGCGCACGATGAAGTGCGTCAGCAGACTGACCGCCTCGCCCAGGGCGGGCAGGTTGTAGAAGGTGCCCATGGAGACCTGGACTTCATAGCCCACACCATGGCAATCGACCAGGACTTGGGGGGGATTTTTTTCTGCGAGAGTGCCTGTGAGTCTGCCGATCATGGGGTGCCTGTTTTGTTGCCTATCATTGGGGGTCTTTTAAGGAAGAACTACCCTTGATTTTGCGCCACATCTTCTCCCCCCCGAACAACACCCGCTTGGCCCACTTGTG
>JANPNG010000386.1:0-2947 GCA_031427355.1 Hylemonella sp. | reverse complement strand
GTACATGAAGGTGCCGGGGCGACGCGCCACAAACTCATAGACAAAGGTCTTGCCGGGTTGAATGGCAGGTTGGGTGAGCCCGGCTACGCCGTCCATGCCGTTGGGCAGGCGCTGGCCATGCCAGTGCATGCTGGTGTGTTCAGGTAGCTTGTTGGTGACAAAGATGCGCACGCGGTCACCTTCAACCACTTCAATCGTCGGCCCCGGCGATTGGCCGTTGTAGCCCCACAAATGGGCTTTCATGCCGGGGGCCATTTCACGCACGACCGGTTCGGCCACCAGGTGGAACTCTTTGACGCCCTGGTTCATGCGCCACGGCAGCGTCCAGCCGTTCAGGGTGACGACCGGGTTGTAGGGGCGTCCGCTATTGGGCACCAGGGGTGCCATGGTGTCGGGCGTGGTTTGCAAGACCGGTTCGGGCAAGGCTGCCATGGCCACGCGGCTGACCGCCGTGGCCGCAATGGCGCCGCCTGCTATACCGGCAAGACCTGCTGTTTTAAAAAAATGTCGTCTGGAAGTCATGGGGATGTCCTTGAATGTTTTGGGTATAGGGCGGCTCAATGCGCGGCAGCGCCGCCGCCAGCACCGCTGGGCATGGCGCCCACGGTGGCCAGGGTGGGCTTGCCCATCAGCGAGGCTTGTAGCGCCGCATCACTCAACCAGTACTGCTGCTCGGCGGCAATGGCCGCCATGACGCTGCTCACCTGGTCACGGGTGTCGGCCAGCAACTCGAACACGCCAATCAACATGCCGTTGTAGCGCAGCACGTTTTCCTCCGAGATGGTCTTGCGCAGGGGCACGACTTCATCGCGGTAATGCCTGGAGACATCAAACGCGGTGCGGTAGGCCGAGTAGCTCTCGCGCAGGTTGGAGCTCGCCGCGCGGGCCGTGGCTTCCAGTCGGTTGGCCGCCGCCAGGGTCTGGGCGTTCATGGCGTCGCGACGCAGGCCGCCCCAATCGAAAAGGGGCAACCGCACGCTCACCTCGTAGCCGGTGCGGGCAGTCGATGTCCCGGCGGCGTTATCGGTGACGGTGTCGCGCCGAATGCCCAGCTCGATATCGGTGAAGCTGGTCAAGCCGTTCAAGCCCTGGGCCTTGGCGGCGCTGTCGTACTCGGCTTGCGCGAGTTGCAGGTCCAAGCGCCCTTGGCTGGCCTTTTGGCCAACCTCTTGCGCTGAGCGCGGGCTGGCGGGCAGGTCGGGAAGTCGCTCGGGCAAGACCAGTGCATTGACTTGCGCGTCACTCAATCCCAGCAACCGCACCAAAGCTTCTCGGGTGGCGGTGCTGCTGTGCAGGGCTGCGGCCCATTGGGTGGCGGCGTCTGCATAAAACGCTTGCTGACGGGCGCGTTGCAGCTTGCTGAAGTTGCCCACCGCCTGCATGCGGCGTGCCAGCTCGGCACTGGCTTGTGCGGCGTCGTTCACCTGCTTGGCGTAGATCAGGTTTTGTTGCGCCGCCACGGCCTTCACCCAGGCCTGGCGCACTTGGGTGACCTGCTCAATCACGCTGCTGGTCAAGCGCAGTTGCGCCTGAGCGATCTGGCGCTGGGCAATCCCGTAGCGCTGGGGCAGGGTCAGCAAGTCCAGCAGGCCAAAAGACAGCAAGCGACCCAGCTCCAGCTCATCGGCCATGCGCAGCTGTTCAAAGGTGAAAACGGGGTTGGCGATGCGCCCGGTTTGGGCGGCACGGGCGGCGTCGGCCCAGTGCTGGGCCAGCAGGGCTTGCAGGGCAGGGCTGTTGACCAGTGCCAGCCGCACGGCCTCGCTTTGGCTGACGGGTTTTTGCAGAATTTGCGTGGCGGTTTGGTCTTGCGCTTCCCGCTGCGCCTGGGTTTGCACCAGGGCGAGCTGGCCTTGCGTAAAGTCGGCCGCCACGGTGTTGGTCTGGCGGAGCGACTGCTCAAAGTTGACGCTGGCACAGCCGGACAAGATCACCAAGGACGCTGCCGTGGCCACAAGCGTGTAGCGGCGCGGAATCCGAGTTGTTGGCTTCATGGTTTGCCTCCGTGGCTGCCGTGCGCACCGGTGTCGGGGGTGGCGTTGAGATTGGGATTGGGTGAGCCTGCCTTGTCTTCTGTCTCGGGCTGCCGGGCTTCTTTGGCATAGACGCGCCAGCCGCCGATTTTTTCAACCGTGGCATTGGTCTGCTGCCAAGGAGCGACGGGTTCATCGCTGAACTTCTGGTAGTCGCTGAAAACAGAGCGGTAGGGCAGCGCTATGTCTGTGCCCACCTCGGCGGCGCAAACACCCAGCGCAAGCCATGCCAAGGTGCCCAGCAAGACCTGACGTACAGGCTGATGTACAGGCCTTGGGTAAAGGTTTGCATTCATAAAATCCTCGCTAGAAATAGCTCCCCACACATAACGCCATGGCGTTGATGGAAGCGGGGGCAAAAAATGAAAAGAATCGCGCGCAGAACGCGCACGACTTCACTCAGGCGAGGATGGATCGCGGTGGGGGGTCAAACCCCTCTGGGACATGGCTGGAAAAAGATTCTGATGCGAATGGGATCGAGGTCGATCCGGTCAAGGCCACCGGGTTGGAGGACACCGAACTCACCAGTACCGAGCCCGTGCAGCAGGTAGTGCAAGCGCTGCACTTGCCGTCTCCAAGCGAGCTAACTTTTAAGGGTTCTGCCTGAGCCGTTTTGGCCTGATGCGTGTGTGAGCCTGAAGCCGAAGGCGCAGCGTCGTGATCATGATGCGAAGTTGATGGCTGCAGCTTGGCTGCCATCGTGCTGTGGTGAGCCGGCGCACAAAACAGCATGGCCGTCGCCGCGAACCCCTGTAGGGGGATCGCCAGCATCAGCAACCAAGCTAAAACGGATCGGTTCAAAAATCGCATGGATTCACTCTACCACAGGGGTTTTAACCCAGGACATTCCATGCCTTGCCGCCCTAGAATTTACGAGCATGCTCAATGTCAACCAACCGCAGGGAGCCTTGACG
>JANPNG010000385.1:0-7683 GCA_031427355.1 Hylemonella sp. | reverse complement strand
CGGGCGTCGATTTGTCACGGTTAATGGCGGCGGCAAGCCAGTTGCCCGATCTGATCGGCCACGACGTACCGAGCCAGATTCTCAAGGCAGGCCGCAGGCTTGATTTGCATCCACACCCTGCCGACTTTGCTGAAATTGCCGTACGGGCAGCAAGCCGCTAATGTCAAGGTGGAGATGGCCTGATACGCCTTAACGAGGCCAGGGCGCGCCCCTGTACCAAGCCCGCTCCGCCAAGCGCAGCAGGGGGAAGTCCCCCGGCGTGTCGCCATAGGCGTGAATTTCGGGCTTGGCTTGATTGGGAAACGTCTCGCGCAACCAAGCTTGCAGGCGAATGACTTTTTGCTCACCATGGCAGTTGGATGTGGCCATGTCGCCGGTGTAGTGGTCATCCAACAAGACCATTTCGGTGCAAAGCGCAGCGTCCACGCCCAGGCTGGCTGCCACCGCGTGCAGGTACACACCGGGTGAAGCGCTGACGATGACGCAGCGGTGACCCAGGCGCTGATGCTCCACCAGTTGGGCCATGCCCCAGGGCTGCCGTGAAGTGTAGTAATACTGACACCAACAAGTAGTAATATTGCCACAAAGTTAAAAATTACACAGCTCCTGAAGCAACGCCACGCTGCCTGTTCGCTTCAACATTCGCCGAATCAGAACGTCACATCGCCCCCTGGTAACGCCTAGATAGTGAGCAAACTGCGCTTGAATTTCGCGCATCTCAGTTCTTTGCTGATTCATATGAAACTGACTGATCCATCGCACCAGACCGGTCGGCGGATGGAGCGACGCGTTGAACAACGCAGCAGGATGACTGGCGCCGCACCAATACATTGCGAACAATGTCCAACCGGCCGAAGCCGCGCCTAGGTCAGTTGCGTCGACGATCGGTAGCTCTCTCTTAAAACGCGTCCCCAACATGAGCAGACGAGGGTTTGAAGCGGGCACCGGCGGCATGCGCCGCATCATCAAATCGCTCATGCAACCAGGCACGCAGAGTTCGCGCCAAGGTGCGCACACCTTTGTCCTTTTGGTTGAATGGGTAGTCAGACTGCAAGATCCCCTGTTCACGGCAGGCCTGCAAAAACCGTTGCAGTACCGGTTTGAAATTGAACAAGCGCGCAGCCTCACCGGCCCCATTTAGCTGCACGTGCTGGCTACTCAGTTCTCGGCGCAAATGCACCTCAATTGCCGGGTGGCGCTGCAGCAGCTGGGTGAAGGCGCCGGCGTTACCCGCCTTGGTGTGAACCAGCGTGCGTGGTGGTCGACTTCTCTCATACGCAGCAACATGGACATGCGGCACCAAAGCTCGGTATCCCCAGATGCTTCCATCCGCATGGGCACGTTGCGCGCGCTTGATCATGCGAAACAGGGTCGAACGGTCAATTCCGTATTCAGTCTCAATGCTTGCGACTCGCTCTCCTTGGGCATAGGCCTCTATGGCCGCGCAGCGTGAGCGGTAAGCCGACCGTACATCCTCGTCCAAGGCTTGCTCATCAAGTCTGGGCCAATCGGCAAGGCGCATCAACTCTAAAGATCGGCGCGTCATGATGGTGTGCCGGTTAAAACGACTGGCAGTCTGTGAAATCGGGTGGCTCCGTCCATGAGTTCACTGGCCAAGTCCGGGCTGATGACTCGGCCCTCGGCCAGCAACTGAAACAGTGCTGCCTGTACTGTGGTCTCGTCGCGTTCTGGAAAGTGGGCCAGCACTGAATCTACCGATTCGTCTTGATTGAGAAAAGCCATGATTTGCTGCTCTAGCAGTGCGTCTCTGTAGCGTCTGTGGCTAACCAAATAAGGGGTAATGCGCGCCCAGTTGGCAAGGGGAATAGCCCAAGCGATCAAGTCGGCTCGACTGATATACCGCACAGAAAGATTGTGCAGATGTGAGGGGCGATCGGACAGTGAACTGTCAGCTTGCGGTGACGGCCGTGAGGTGCCCTCTACCATCCAGAATTCACCGGCTGACTCGCCTAGCAGTTGTACCCAGAAGTCAATCACGGGACCACGCGGTCCATCGATGTAAGTAGGGCGTTCGCAGAAAGTGATGATGGCTGGATTGGCTTCAATGACCAGCCAAGTCTTGTAGGCGTCATAGCCATTCAGGCTCAAGCGTCGCCCTATCTTCGGGCTGAAGACTTCAATGCGCCGACGCCCCGCTGGACGGGAGAACGGCACTGCGCGCGTGTACGGCATCGACTTGGTCATGACCTTGCCTCATTGCAACTGTGCGGGGTACGTCTTCACTCTCCGACGCAAGTGGCAATATTAGTACATTTTGGAAAATAGTGGCAACATTACTACCGCAAAAAATGTAGTGATAGTGACACTGAGCTTCCATGCAAGTTCGCCAACGTATTGATTTATATAGGAATCTATGAAATTCGTTAGTGGCAGTATTACTACACTTCACGGAAAGTGAAAAACTCACCATTGTGCGGAGGGAGCTTGAGGCGCTGGAGGCCTCAGAAATGGGGAAAATGCTATCGGAATTGAAGCACGACTTCATCAATCGCAAGATGTCTCAGGCCGTCATGAAGCGCCTGGATGACGGAAAGTGGGAGTCGGCGTTGATCATGGGTGAACTGGCGCGCTTCTATTGGAAGCGGACACGTGGGACAGATTGGAGCAGTGTCAATGCGCTACCCAAGGTGGAGCGGGTTGAGTAGGCGGGGTTGTTTTAGGTCCATTTTTCGATTTGTATATGAACGGAAGTAAGCACATGCTTGCGTAGAAGAGTCTAAATTATTGAGACTAATCTTAGTGGCGTTGTTGCATGGATCGCGAGGAGGTCGGGTCGGCTGGTGGAAACTGTGAACAGCTTTACAGAACCGACCCATGCCGAACAAACACAACACTGAGCGTCGCCACCACATTGCGAAGTTGAAGTTCAAGGTGACGAACTGACATGCTCGTGTGTCTGCACACCTTGCGATGAGCCAAGGCAGATTCTTGCGGTCAAAAGCTCTACCTGAATTTTCGCTTTCGACCGAGCTGATCCCTACTTGGTCAATCCAAGTCCGCATCACTTGACATACATCAAATGATTTCAACCGATGATGCCTAGAATAATTTTCAGGTCAACATCCGTGGGAGAAATCGAATGCTCAAGCTTCTGTCCATCACCGGTCTTCTTGCCAGCCTTGCGCTGGTGGGCTGTAACCCACAAAGCACCACCAATGCAGCCAGCTCGACCGCCAGTGCTCCCGTTGCCAGCAGTAGCGGTTCTGCCAAGGGCGACTTTGGTCCGCCGCAGGGGGAGCCGATCAAGGCCGTATTGACCAGCCCGCCCCACGTTCCACCAGCCACAGGGCGCAAGGCCCCCGCCAAGGTGATTGTGGAGTTGGAGGTGCGCGAGGTTGAGATGGAAATCTCTGAAGGGGTGAAGTACACCTTTTGGACCTTTGGGGGCACCGTGCCGGGCAGCTTCATCCGGGTGCGCCAGGGTGACACGGTGGAGTTCCACTTGAAGAACCACCCTGACTCCAAAATGCCGCACAACATTGACCTACACGGGGTCACCGGGCCAGGGGGTGGTGCGGCGTCCAGCTTTACCGCGCCAGGCCATGAGTCGCAGTTCACCTTCAAGGCCTTGAACGCCGGCCTGTATGTGTACCACTGCGCCACAGCCCCCGTGGGCATGCATGTGGCCAATGGCATGTACGGCCTGATTTTGATTGAGCCGCCCGAAGGCCTGACGCCGGTGGACCACGAGTACTACGTGATGCAGGGCGATTTCTACACCACCGGCAAGTACCGTGAAAAAGGCCTGCAACCGTTTGACATGCAAAAGGCGATTGACGAGCGCCCCACCTACGTGTTGTTCAACGGCTCGGAGTCGGCGCTGATAGGCGACAAGGCGCTCAAGGCCAAGGTTGGCCAAAACGTGCGGCTGTTCGTGGGCAACGGTGGGCCCAATTTGGTGTCGAGCTTTCACGTGATTGGCGAAATTTTTGACCGGGTCTGGTTTGAGGGCGGCTCCAAGTCGCAAGAGAACGTGCAGACCACGCTAGTGCCTGCGGGTGGTGCGGCGATTGCGGAGTTTCACACCGAAGTGCCGGGTACTTATGTGATCGTGGACCACTCGCTGTTTCGTGCTTTCAATAAAGGAGCCTTGGGCATGATGAAAGTCGAAGGCCCTGAGAACAAAGCCATCTACTCGGGCAAAGAGGTTGATTCAACATACTTGGGCGACAAGTCTGCTGACTTGAGTAGCGTTGCCACCGCCAGCAAAGCGTCGGCTGGCGGCACTCTGACCAAAGACATGCAGATCAAGGCCGGGGGTGCCTTGTTCGCAGGCACTTGTTCCGTGTGCCACCAGGCCAATGGCGAAGGCTTAGCGGGTGTGTTTCCGCCGCTGGCGAAGTCAGATTTTCTGAGCAAAGACCCTGCCAAGGCCATTGCTGTGGTGCTCAACGGATTGAGCGGCGCGGTCAAGGTCAACAGCAAGGACTACAACTCGGTCATGCCGCCCATGAGCCAACTTACCGACGATGAAGTCGCCAACATACTGACCTACGTGACCAATAGCTGGGGCAATACCGGGGTCCAGATTTCGCAGGCACAGGTGGCCAAGGTGCGCGCGGGAACGCCCAGACCCCAGGGAGCAGCGCATTGATGTCGAACCTGCGCCGCACGGCGTTGGTGGTGATGTTGATGGTGGCATCCAGCTTCGGTGTGTGCGCTTTAGCCCATCAGCCCACCACCGCACCGGTGTACAAGCCGCTGCCCGCAGGTATCTTCAAAACGGTCTTGCCACCTGACGGTAAACAAGGCCTGGCCACCGTCAAACCTTTTTTATTGCGCGCCCTACCCGTGAGCAATGCCGAGTTTGCAAACTTCGTTCAACAATCCCCTGAATGGCATCCGAAGCAAGTGGCTGCAATTTTTGCCGATGGCCAGTATTTGAACCATTGGCCTGCGTCGGGGCTGCCCAACCCAGCGCAACTCAAGCAGCCTGTCACCAACGTCAGCTGGTTTGCAGCCCAGGCGTATTGCGAAAGCGAAGGCGCGCGACTGCCCACCTGGCATGAGTGGGAGTACGCCGCTGCCGCTGACACCAAACGCGTGGATGCAAGAAATGACCCGGTCTGGCGCGAACGCATCTTGTCCTGGTACAGCCGCAAGTCCGCCCCACTGCCCAACGTGGGGGCCACGGCGAAAAACATCTATGGCCTGCATGACCTGCACGGCATGATCTGGGAGTGGGTGCACGACGCCAGCGCGCTGATGGTCAGCGGCGACAGCCGCAACCAAGGAGACCCCGATACCTTACAGTTTTGTGGTGCGGGTGCCTTGTCGGCCAATGACCGCGAGAACTACCCCGTGCTGATGCGCATCGCCCTACTGGCTTCACTGGGGGCTGCCAGTACCACGCGCAACCTTGGTTTCCGGTGCGCCAAAGAATTGAAAAATAACGAAGGAAACAAAAAATGAACCGCGCTCACTTCATCAGGCTGGCACTGCTGGCCCCCACTTTGATGGCATGGAACCTCCAAGGCCACGCCGCACAACCCGGTCTGCCAAGCAGCTCAGTCTATCAGCTCAAAGTGCCGCTGGTGGACCAAGATGCCAACCCAAGCCGCTGGGACGAAGCGCCCAAAGGTCCGCGCATCGTGAGCATGTTTTACAGCAACTGCGACTTCGTCTGCCCGATGCTGTTTGAAGCCATCAGAAACGTGGAGGCCGCGCTGCCCGCTGAATCACGCCAGCGCCTGAGCGTGGGCTTGATCTCGCTCGACCCCAAGCGCGACACCCCTGGCGTGCTGAAAAAAACCGCCAACCAGCGTGGCGCTGACGAGACCCGCTGGCGCTTGTACCGGGCAGACGCGGCCGACGTGCGCAAACTCGCCGCCACGCTGGGCATTCAGTATCGGCAACTCTCGGGCGGTGAATTCAACCATTCGACGGTGCTGATCCTATTGGACGCCCAGGGGCGAGTCATTGCGCGAACCGAAAAAATTGCCAGTATTGACCCGGCCTTTATGAAGGCGGTGCGAGCCCAGACCGCAAAAAATGGGGTATCTGAATTTCAGTGAGTGGGTGGCTTCAACGGCTGAACGACGCACAATTGTAAATTTAATGCGAAAATGCTTTTATGCGAACCACACTCGACCTACCCGATCCCTTGATGCGAGAACTCAAAGCGCGCGCTGCGCTTGAAGGCGTCAAGCTGAAAGATTACTTTGCCAAAATTGCGCAAATTGCACTGCAAAGACCCGTTGCGACAACTGCTGAGCCACAGCGCAGCCCCGTCCCTGTTTTTCGCCGTACAAACGCAAAGCCCATGCCCTCCATGAGCAACGCTCAGTTGTACGCAGCAATGGACGAGCAAGACGCAGCAACCGATGGCACGCGCTGAGCGGCGCACACAGGGCGACCTGCCCGATGTGAATGTTTGGCTGGCCTTGCTTAACGCGCAGCACCCCCACCATTCATCAGCCAAGCACTATTGGGAACACGCAGCGGAGCGGCACATTGCGTTTTGTCGCATAACCATGTTGGGCTTGCTACGCCTGTCAACCAACAAAGTCGTGATGGGTGGTACACCCTACACGTCCGAGCAGGCGTGGCAGGCCTACCAAACCGTCACAAACTTGCCCGAAGTTGGCTTTGCATCCGAGCCCACAGGCATCGAAATCGCCATGCAAAAGTACACACGCGGGGCCCAGTTTCGTCAAGCAGATTGGACTGACACCTATTTGGCGGCGTTTGCTCAACTGGCCGGGCTGCGAATAGTGTCGTTTGACAAAGGCTTTGCACGCTACAGTGATTTACCCCATCTGGTGCTGTAGAAAAACGATTCATGGCGTGGATTGGCCTCTTGCTTTCGCCAAATTTAGACGCTTTGTTCGATGGTGGTTGGGTTACCTTCACGCCGACAGGCTCAATTGCCATCGCATCTTCACTGCCTCGGACCGCACTGGAGCTGTTGGGCGTGGGCCCGGATTCGCGAATTCAGGGGCTCAAGCCTAAGCATTCACTGTATTTGGAATTTCATCGCCGGCGGGTGTTTCGGGGCAATGGAGCCAGCCTGTGACTCATATTCCGCCGTTTTCTTCTGACCATATCGAAGCGGTAGCACGTGTGCTGGGGCACACAACCGACGGTCTCACGGGTCCGGAAATTGGAATGATTCTGCGGGACTGTGATGTTCCTGATGTGGACTCTCAGAATACAAAATGGAAGCGTCTGTACAACGCTATGGTGTCCATCCAGAATGAAACGCGGATGGGAAACTACCTCATCATGTTTATTACCCGGGCAATGAAGCCAGTACGCTACACCGGCAACGCCCTGTTGTTTGACCAACGTAGGCAGGCGTTAAATCTGGTGCTGGCATTCTGCGGCTTTCAGGTTCGATCAGATGGACTGGTTGGTCACACTACCACAGCCACAACGCTTGATGAAGCGCGCGACCGTGCCAGTCGGCTAGAGGCAGCACTTACGGCAAGAAGTGTTCATCCCGACGTTTTGTCATTCTGCCGTGCAGAGTTGCTGCAGGAAAACTATTTCCATGCGGTTTTTGAAGCTACAAAAAGCATTGCAGCAAAGGTGCGGACCCTATCCGGATTGGATGGTGATGGTGCTGACTTGATTCAGCGGGCATTTGGTTTTGGCAAGGAAACCAAGCCCGTGTTGGCAATCAATGCGTTGACTACCGAGACAGACAAAGGGGAGCAACGC
>JANPNG010000384.1:0-4859 GCA_031427355.1 Hylemonella sp. | reverse complement strand
ATCATTTTGATTTTTTGAGCATGGGCTATGCACTGCGACACATCAGCGATCTAAGTGTGGCGTTTGCCGAGTTTGAACGGGTTTTAAAACCGGGTGGGCGCCTGTGCATCCTCGAAATCACCCAGGCGAAAAGCCCGTTGGCTCGTTGGCTACTCAAAAGCTATATGCGTGGGGTGATACCGCTGCTGACGCGCTTCGTGACCCAGCGAAAAGATACCCCCACCATCTGGCGCTACTACTGGGACAGCATCGAAGCCTGCGTGCCTCCCGAACAAGTCATGGCCACACTCAGCGCGGCCGGACTGACGCAAATTAAGCGACATCTGACCGTTGGCGTGTTTTCGGAATACCAGGCGATCAAAAAACCCGCCTGATCAGCAAAACCGGCAAGCGCCACACAAACCCGAGCAAGAGCCGCGCGTGCATCCAGCTGAGCAGCAGGTTGTCGCGCAGGTAGTTGAAGTGCGAGACACCGCCTTCCTCGGGGCGAAAATATTTGACCGTGGCCGGTAAATTAACCGGCTTGACGCCGCGCCAGCACAGGCGGACCACGGCCTCGGGGTCAAAGTCAAAACGACGCATCCAGCGTTGACCCTGCATGACCTGGCGTAGCGGCTCAATCGGGTAGACCCGAAATCCAAACAAGGAGTCGCCAATCCCGGCCCATAAGGTTTCCAGATTGGCCCAGCCGTTCGATACTTTGCGGCCATTGACACGCAGGCGCGGTGCGTCAGCGGCGAACACCGGAACACCCAGCACCATGGCAGCCGGTTGATCGGCCGAAACGGCCATGAAGTTGGCAATCAGATGGGCCGGATGCTGGCCGTCCGAGTCCATGGTCAGCACATGGGTGAAGCCCTGGGCTGACGCCAACTCCAACCCATGCAGGACGGCAGCCCCCTTGCCGACGTTGTGCGGCAGCACGACCACCCGCAAGCCCTCATCCTGCGCCGCCATCGCAACCAGCCCCTCGGCGCTGCCATCGGTGCTGCCGTCCACCATCACCCAAACCGGCGTCCATTGGGCGCGTGCCAATTGCACCGTTTCATAGACCTTGGGGCCGGGGTTGTAGCTGGGAATCAAAACCAGGTGCGTGGTGGAGGCGCTGGACGAAAAACTGCTCATTGCTTTATCGTAAAGATCGGGAAGAATAAAACAATGGGGTGGTCAAGCCGCAGGCTCGGACACGGGAAAGTCAGGCAACTGGGCATGCGTCAGTTCGGACTGGAAATACTGCTCAAGTTCCCCGACAAAGTCCGCCGTTCGGCTGGGTGGGTCAAAGCGCTTGCCAAGCCGGATTCGATATGTGATGGGCATCTTCGGCATCCACGGCAGATGCCAGCCCTTGCCCAGAAAGCCCGAGTCGGTTTCTATGAACACCGTCTGCACCTGCACCCCGGCGTTTTTGGCAATCAGACCAGTCGTTCCCTGTAGGCAACTCACAGGAAAGCGGGTCGTACGCGTGCCCTCTGGAAACAGCAGAACATGGCTTCCCTGGTGCAAATCATCAACCGCCAATTGCACCATGGTGCGCAGCGGCGTGTTGCGGATGTAGCCCGTCAACCGGGCACCCGCACCGAAAAAGACGCTGTTAACGATGTCCGCCTTCATGATGCAGGATGCAGCGGGAAGGCGCGACAAGATCATGACCGCGTCCAGCAGTGAGGGATGGTTGGGCGCGATGACCATAGCCGGGGCGTTCTGTAGGGCATCAAGCTCTGCCAGGTCAAAACGGCAGACTCCCATCCAAACCAGCAATCTCAGGTAAGCCCGGAACAGGGTGGCAACGAGCTGGCGGCCGAGTCGCTTGCTCAGTACGCGCGGCAACAGGGCGCGCATCGGAAAGGCCAGCAACGTGACGACCAGGCAAATCACACCCAACACCAGAAAACCCAGGTACAGCCTAGCGGTTGTGTGCAACGTCCAGAGATTACTATTCAATTTGCGGTACTCGCACAACTCGTCATTGATCTTTATTTCCTTAAAGTCGGTGCCTGTCGTCGTCTTTTAAGGTGCAGCGCCATCCACCACACGAATATTGACCTTTCTCAGACGCATGGCACTCCACGAGCGTTTGAAATTCCAGGCCGATGCCATATAAAAAATGGCTTTGAACACCAGTAGGGAGCGCCAGATCGGCGTTTTGCCAAAAATATCGCCCGCCAGCATCGACAGCAGCGCTTCTTTCACGCGCCACACATTGCTCGGTGCCATAAAGATGTCGCGCATGGTGGGGTTCGTCACGCGGTAGATAAACCACGAAAACTCCTTGGGGCCCAGCCGCACCTGTCGGTCAAAATTGGCCAGCGCCACCGCAGCCCTGGCTGGCTCACGCAGGCAGGTATCCACCGTGTCGGCAGCGACAAAGCCGCCCTGCATCGCCAGCATAACGCCCGACGAAAATACGGGGTCAATGAAGGTGAAGGCGTCCCCAATCAGCAGGTAGTTCGGGCCGTGAGTGCGCTCACATGCGTAGGCAAAATTGCCAGTCGCCTCGACCTCGGATGACAGCGTTGCATTGACCAGTCTTTGCTTCAGCGCCGGACACAGGGTAATCGTGTCCAAGAAAAAATCCTTGACCGGTTTGCTTCGACTCTTCAGGTAATGCGGCCAGACCACGGCACCAATACTGGTGGCCCCGTCAGCCAGCGGAATCAGCCAGAACCAACCGTACTCAAACCAGAAAATGCTGATGTTGCCTTCGTCCTGCCCCGGATGGCGGGTGGCGCCGGTAAAGTGGGCGTACAGCGCCGAACTGTTGTGTTTGGGGTTGCGCCGCTTGACGTCGAACTGCTTGCCCAGGAAAGTATCGCGGCCCGAAGCGTCCACCACAAAGCGCGTGCACCAATGCTGGACGCGGCCATCCTCCTGCTGCGCTTGAACCGTAGCGCCGATGTGGTCAGGCGCAAAAGTGACAGCGCGCACCCGGCAGCCTTCGATGACTTCGGCACCCAGCCTGGCGGCGTTGCGGATCAGGATTTCATCGAACTCGGAGCGCCGCACCTGGTAGGAAAACGGCATGGATTTGTCCCAGGCCTCAGAAAACTTGAAGGTCTGGCTCTTGCTGTCATGCCAGGGCGAGACAAACTCGGCCGCCCATTTCTCCATACCAATGGCCTTGACCGCCTCAGCCACCCCGAGCTTTTCAAGCAGCGGCAAGTTAGCCGGCAACAGGGACTCACCAATGTGAAAGCGCGGGTGATGTTCTTTTTCAAGCACCGTGACCCTGTGGCCCCGTTGCGCCAGCAGCGCCGCTACCGTGGAGCCGGCCGGGCCACCGCCAATCACGAGTACATCGCACTCAAATGGGGTGGCGGCTGGGGGTGATGTAGTGGTGGTCGAATCCTGCCCTGTCATTGCACGTCCTCATTGGGTGTTTTTCAAACCCGTCGCAGGACTGTGCATCAGTCTGGCATCGTGATGGTGCGTTTCAGGGTTCAATGCGACCATTTTACTTCGGGGCTCATGACCATTTGACGTGAGCCCTGGTCAACCCGACGAGGGTCAAAAAACCGATGCTTTGCCGTGTCGTTGATGACGACGGCTTAGCGGTGATGGCCGCCATCGTGCCCACCACCCCAGCCGCCGCGCCCATGCTCAAAGCGCTCTTGCTCCCGGTGGCCGTAGCCGTAACCCACGTGATGACCATAGCCAAAGCGAGGCTGCCACACGGGCGGTGCGTAGTACACCGGGGCGGGCTGAGTGTAGTAGCCGTTGTAGCCGTAATAGCCCACGGGGCGCGGGGCCGCGTACACCGGTGGATACATTACTTGCGGGTAAGCCACCTGCGGGTACATCGCCATGGGTGGTGCATTGGCCACGCCCACCTGCATGCCGGGTGCTGACATGCCAACCGACCAGTACACATTGCTGTTTTGGGCCTGGGCTGCACCGCTGGCGGTCAGCGCGACCACCGCCACAGTAGCGGTAGCCAAGAGAACCCGAAGAGAAGATGAGCGTGTCATGATTTTTCCTTTTTCAGGGCCTCTAGTGTTTGACCCTTGTATCTAGAACGCGCCGCCACCCCCACCGCTGACCGCTTTTGGCGAACTTTGGTATCCATTGGTAACGACCTGCGGGTCTAAAATTGCCCCATGAGTTCACCAACGCACACCCCTCCCGCACCCAACACCCCTGCTGACGCCGCCAAAGACACCGGCAAAGTCAGCAACTTCCTGCGCCAAATCATTGACCACGACCTGGCAGCAGCCACCTACGCCACACGCCGCTGGGCAGGTACGCCGGGCGACGCCGCGCACCACACCAGCGCACCGCTGGATGCCGCAAAAATCCGCACCCGCTTCCCGCCCGAGCCCAACGGCTACCTGCACATCGGCCATGCCAAAAGCATCTGCATCAACTTTGGCCTGGCGCGTGACTATGGCGGCGTGTGCCACCTGCGCTTTGACGACACCAACCCCGAAAAAGAAGACACCGAATACGTCAACAGCATCATCGACTCGGTGCGCTGGCTGGGCTTTGACTGGAACGGCTCCAAAGACAGCGCGCCCTACCAAGCCAGCGACTACTTCGGCTTCATGTACCGCGCGGCTGAGCATTTGATCGAAGCGGGCCACGCCTATGTGGACGAGCAGACGCCTGAGCAAATGCGCGCCAACCGGGGCGACTTTGGCAAACCCGGTGTGGACAGCCCGTTCAGGGCCCGCACGCCCGCCGAGAACCTGGCACGCTTTCGCGAGATGCGCGATGGAGCGCACGAAGACGGTGCCATGGTGCTGCGCGCCAAGATCGACATGGCCAGCCCCAACATCAATATGCGCGACCCGGCCATCTACCGCATCCGCCGCGCCACCCACCACAACACGGGCGACACCTGGTGCATCTACCCCATGTACACC
>JANPNG010000383.1:0-17296 GCA_031427355.1 Hylemonella sp. | reverse complement strand
TGCAAAATCTCAAACGCGGGCAAGGTCTTGCCCTCCAGCACCTCAAGGAAGGCCCCGCCGCCCGTGGAGATGTAGTCCACGTCTTTCTCAATCCCGTATTTGGCAATGGCCGCCAGGGTGTCACCCCCGCCCGCAATGCTGAAGGCGCTGGACTCGGCCACCGCTTGGGCGATGGCCTTGGTGCCGTTCTCGAAGGCCGCAAATTCGAACACCCCTACCGGGCCGTTCCACACCACGGTGCCAGCGGCCCTGATCTGCGCGGCCAGTTTCTTGGCGGTCTCGGGGCCGATGTCCAGGATCAGGTCGTCGTCGTCCACCTCGGTGGCTTGCTTGATGGTGGCCACGGCGTCAGCCTTGAAGGCCTTGGCAGTCACCACATCGGTGGGGATGGGTACCTCGGCCCCGCGTACTTTCATGGCCTCGATCACGGCTTTGGCCTCAGCCAGCAAGTCGGGTTCGGCCAGGCTTTTGCCAATCTTCAAACCTGCTGCCAGCATGAAGGTGTTGGCAATGCCACCGCCGACGATGAGCTGATCGACATTGGCGGCCAGGCTCTTGAGGATGGTGAGTTTGGTGGAGACCTTGGAGCCTGCCACGATGGCAACCAGCGGGCGCCTGGGGTTGGTCAAGGCCTTGCCAATGGCGTCCATCTCGGCGGCCAGCAACGGCCCTGCGCAAGCCACCGGTGCATACTGGGCAATGCCGTAGGTGGAAGCCTCTGCACGGTGTGCGGTGCCAAAGGCATCGTGCACAAAGATGTCGCACAGCGCGGCCATTTTTTTGCTCAAGTCTTCGTTGTTCTTTTTTTCGCCAATATTCAAGCGGCAGTTCTCCAGCATGACGAGTTGGCCGGGTTGGACCTGAACACCCTCCACCCAGTTAGCCACCAGTGGCACTTCGCGCCCCAGCAGCTCGGCCATGCGCGCGGCCACCGGGGCGAGCGAGTCTGCTGGCTTGAATTCGCCCTCGGTCGGGCGACCCAGGTGCGAGGTGACCATGACGGCAGCCCCGGCGTCCAGCGCCATGCGGATGCAAGGCAGGGAGGCGCGGATGCGGGTGTCTTCGGTGATGCGACCGGTGTCGTCTTGTGGCACGTTGAGGTCAGCGCGGATGAAGACGCGTTTGTTTTTGGCTTGGCCGCTGGCGCACAGGTCTTGGAAGCGGATGAAGTTCATGGTGATGGTCTGTATTGGGGTGGCGTGATTTTAGGGCTTGAGTATTGTTGAAGCCTTGCGTTCAGGCTTGGTGGGCGAGCGCGCCGGGCGTCCGTGGCTGTTCTACGCGGCACGCTCGCGCAGGATGGTTTGTAGCGCGCGGCCTGCGTGACGTAACCACCGCTTGAGTGTGGAAATTTTTGAGGCACGCGCGAATGGCCGCTACGCCCCTCCACAGCCACCCGGCACACCTGCTGGCTTGGTTTGAGAACAGCCTTTCGCTCGCCCACACCTTCGCGAAGGCAGGTCAATGCGTGGGGTCGGGCGCAGTGGCCATTCGCGCGTGCCTCAAAATTTTCCGAGCAACAACGGTAGTTACGTCATGCTCTTCACGCTCTACAAACCATCCTGCGCGAGCGTGCCACGGAGCCCGAGCCCCACCGTTGACCAGCCGTGCCCACCAAGCCCGAGTGGCGAAGCTACAAAAGAGACAACGAGACTCAACACGGCAACCAAGCAAACAACACAAGCCCAGCTACCATCCCAACCCCAAATGCAACGGCAAATACACCCCCATGCCCACCACAATCGTGCCCAGCACCGCCTGCCCCGCCCCTTTGCGCCAAAAGAACCAGGCCGCACCCGCAGCCGCCGCAAACAAGCGTGCGTCTTGCCAAGTGCTCACCAGATGCCCCTGCGTCATCACCATCTCAGGAATGATCACCGCCGAGAGCGCGGCAATGGGTGCGTACTGCAAACCGCGCTGCACCCAGTGCGGCATGGGCCAGGGCTTGTTAGAGAGGAAGAAAAAGCAACGCGCCAGCACCGTGACAAAAGCCAACGCGACGATCACGCCCATAGTCCAATAATCAGTGTGGTTCATGACATGGCGACGAGGGATTTAAGCCTGCTCTTTTCTGAACTTCGGCGACGTTTCCAGCAGCAGACACAAAGCCACCGCCGCTGCAATGGCCACCACGATATTGAGCTTAAAGGGCAGGGCAAACGCCGCTACGGCTGCGGCCCCGGCCACGCCTGCCGAGACGCGGCGTAGCGGGCTCGAAGCCAGTGAACAGGCCACGCCCAGCAAAGCCAGAATGCCGGCAAACCCCAAACCCCAGTGCGCGGGTATCGTATGCGCCAGCGCAATGCCCAACACGCTGGCCAGTTGCCAACTGCCCCAGGTGAAGGTGCAGCCGCCCATCAGGTAGGCCAGTTGCCCCGTTTGCTGCTCCGCACCCACCGGGGGGTGCGGGAAGCGCTTGGTGAACATCACATAGCTCAGATCGGCCGTGAGGTAGCCCGCCAGCACGCGCATGCGCCGGGGCCAGTGCATGAGGTAGGGCCGCAGGTGCGCGCTGAAGACCACAAAACGCAGATTCACACACATCGCCGTGGCCAAAATCACCAGCGCGGGCGCGCCTGCTGCAATCAAGGGAATGGCGGCGAGTTGCGAGCTACCGGCAAACACCAAAAACGTCATGGCCAAGGCCTCGACCACGCTCATGCCCGACTTGACCATGGCCACGCCGGTCATCAAGCCCCAGGCTGCCAAGCCGGGGGCCACGGCGGCCATGTCGCGCAGGCCTTCGCGGTACTCGGGCTGGCGCATCAGTGCGCGCCAAGTGGGCGCGTGACGCTGGGGTGACTCGGTCATGCGTCAGGCGTCTGCATCAGCGGGTGGCGCGTCCAGCACGTCGCCCACTGACAAGGCAAAGCCATGCAGGAATTCGGCCGCTGTCATTCGTTTGCCACCGGCGCGTTGCAGCGCCGTGAGGCGCAGCACGCCAGTGCCGCATTGGACCGAAATCCCAACGTCATTTAAAGACAAAATAGTGCCAGGAGCCTTATTTTCGTAGCGTGAGCAGCTATCAATTTCAGAGTGCCACAATTTGATCGCATCACCCCGAAGCGCCGTCGCAGCCCCCGGGAAAGGGTTGAAGGCGCGGATGCGCCGCTCAATCGTCGGCGCGGGCTGCGACCAGTCGATGGCGGCCTCGCGTTTTTCAATTTTGTGGGCGTAGCACACGCCCTCGCTCGGCTGTTTGACGGGATGGAGTTCGCCAGCCTGCGCCAGCTTCAGCGCGTCAACCATCATGCGACCGCCCAAGTCGGCCAGCTTGTCGTGCAGGCTGGCGGTGCTGTCGTCAGCGGCGATGGGCAGTGACTCCACCAGCAGCATGTCTCCGGTGTCGAGCCCCGCATCCATCTGCATCACCGTCACGCCTGTTTCAGTGTCCCCGGCCTCAATGGCGCGGTGGATGGGCGCGGCACCGCGCCAGCGCGGCAGCAGCGAGGCGTGAATGTTCAAGCAGCCATAGGCCAACGAATCCAGCACCCACTGCGGCAGGATCAGCCCATAAGCCGCAACCACCATCGCATCGGCCTGCGCGGCTTCGATGGCGGCGCGGGCCTGGGCCGCTTCCTCAGGGAACTTGCCGTCCAGCCGCAGGCTGCGCGGCTGGACCACGGGGATGCCGTGCGCCAGCGCCAATTGTTTGACCGCCGAGGCTTGCAACTTCAGGCCACGCCCGGCGGGGCGATCCGGCTGGGTCAGCACCAAAGCAATCTCGTGGCCTGCGGCGTGCAGTTGCGCCAAAGCCACCCGAGCAAACTCGGGCGTACCCGCAAAAATCAGCTTCAACGTGCGTCCTCGCGCTGCGCTTTAAGCAGCTTGGTCTTGATGCGATTGCGCTTGAGCGGGGAGAGGTACTCCACAAACACCTTGCCCATCAGGTGGTCCATCTCATGCTGGATGCACACGGCCAGCAGGCCGTCGGCCTCAATCACGCGCGACTGCCCCTCGCCATCGAGCGCACGCACATGCACGGCGTCAAAGCGCTCCACGCCGTCATAAATGCCGGGCACGGACAGGCAACCTTCTTCGTTGATGTGTTTTTCAGCGCTGGTCCAGGTGAGTTCGGGGTTGATCAACACGAGGGGCTGGTCACGCTCCTCGGACACGTCGATCACGATCAGGCGCTCATGCACGTCCACCTGGGTAGCGGCCAGGCCGATGCCGTGGGCCTCGTACATGGTCTCGCGCATGTCATTGATCAGGGTCTTGATGCGCGCGTCCACCGCCGCCACGGGCTTGGCCACGCGGTGCAGCTTGGGGTCGGGATAGCAAAGAATGGAAAGTAGAGCCATAAATTCTCGGTAAGGATGTCGTTATTTTCGCTACTTTTGGTAAGCGCCGCCGGGTCTGAGGCCAGAAAACATTGCCCAATCAAGGACTTGGGCGCAAAATTGCACGTGATTTATCAAGCATCGAGGGGGCCGATAATCCCCTGGCGATCCCCTGACAAGCCTCTACCGCAACCACACATGACAACTTACACGATGGTCAAATCCTCAATCGCCAGTGCAGTACTGCTCGCACTGGGCAGCAGCCTGCTGAGCGGCATGGCCTGGGGGCAGCAATACCCTGTGACCCCGGCCCAGACGGCCATCGCCAACCAAGTGGCCCAGGCCGGCGTGCCTTTGAGTGAGTTGGCCCCGGATGCGCCCGACAGCCACACCGTCAAACGCGGCGACACGCTGTGGGGCATCTCCAGCCTGTTCCTGCGCAGTCCCTGGCGCTGGCCCGAGTTGTGGGGTATGAACATGGAGACCATTAAAAACCCCCACCTGATCTACCCGGGTCAACACCTGGTGCTGGAGAAAAAAGATGGCCGCGCTGTTCTGCGCGCCGCAGGTGGTGCCAACGGGGAGCCCGCCATGGAAACTGTGCGCCTGTCACCGCGCACGCGCTCTGAGAGCTTGGTGGATGCCATCAGCTCGCTGGACACCCGCGCCATTGAACCCTTTCTGGCCGAGCCGCTTATTGTTGAGCCCGGCGAATTGTCAAACGCACCACGCATCGTGGCGGCCCAGGTCAACCGCGTCATGCTGGCGCGTGGCGACCGGGCCTATGCGCGTGGGCCCAACGATGCCCCGATACAAGACGATCCCAGCAAAACTTTAAATTTCCGCATCTTCCGTAATGCCACCCTGCTGAAGGATCCGGAGACGGGCGAGGCCCTGGGCTATGAAGCCCAGTTCGTCGGCAAGGCCATGCTGGTTCGGGGCGAGTCCCGCGACGACGAGAGCATGGTGAATGGCAAAAAAATTACGTCTGTCGTTCCCGCAACCATCGACATCACGTTGGCCAAAGAAGAAATGCGGGTGGGGGATCGCATGCTGCCCGAGCCCGTGCGCGAATTTTTGAGCTACACGCCGCACGCGCCCGCCAGCAATGTCAATGGCCGTGTCGTGTCGATTTACGGCAGCAATGCGGTGGTCAACGCCTCACAAAATCAGGTTGTGGTCATCAGCCGGGGCCGTCGCGATGGCATTGAGAGTGGTCACGTTTTGGCCATTTTGCAAGATGGTGAACGTCTGATTGACAAGACCGACCCAAACCGACCCACCATGAAGTTACCGGACGAGCGCAACGGCCTGCTCATGGTCTTCAAGACGTTTGAGAAGCTCTCTTACGCGCTGGTGCTGGACATCAAAGACGCCGTGAGGGTGGGTGATCGCTTGACTGCACCGCGTTGAGCCCAGCGTGGCAGCGCCTGTGATCGCGCCCATGACGCGCGACGAACTCACGCATTGGTTGCGCCTGTCCCTCACCCCCGGTGTGGGCCTTGGGGCCGCACGCAAACTCCTCGCAGCCTTCGGTTTACCTGAGGCCATCTTCCGCCAGCCGCTTTCCGCCCTGCTGCAAGTCGTCAGCCCGGCCCAGGCCAGTGCCCTGCGCAACAAGCCGACTGATCTTGGGGGCCGGGTTGAGCTGACTTGGCAATGGCTGCAAGAACAAACCGAACAGCGCAGAGTCGTGGCGCTGGGTGAAACCCACTACCCCACGGCCTTGCTGAGCATTGAAGACCCGCCACTGCTGCTTTACCTCATGGGGCGCGTGGACCTGGCACCGGACCCGAGCCGCAGCATCGCCATGGTGGGCAGCCGCAACCCGACACCTCAAGGGGTCTTGAACGCGCGCCAATTCGCCAAGTCACTGCATCAAGCCGGTCTAACCATCGTCTCGGGCCTGGCACTCGGGGTGGACGGCGCCTCGCACGAGGGGGCGCTGGAAGCGGCTGGCACCGACGCCCCCACTCTGGCCACCATTGCCGTGGTGGGCACCGGGCTGGACCGCGTGTACCCCAAGAGCCACCATGCCTTGGCGCACCGCATCGCCTTGAACGGCCTCCTGGTCAGCGAATACCACTTGGGGACACCCCCTTTGGCGCCCAACTTTCCGAGGCGCAACCGTTTGATTTCTGGCCTATCTTGTGCCACCTTGGTGGTGGAAGCGGCGCTCAAGTCCGGCTCGCTCATCACCGCACGCCTGGCCGCCGAACAAGGCAAGGAGGTGTTTGCCATCCCAGGCTCCATCCACGCCACGCAATCCCACGGCTGCCACGCCTTGATTCGCCAGGGTGCCAAATTGGTGGAGACTGCCCAGGACGTATTGGAAGACTTGCCTAGCGCGTCCTCTTGGGCCGCAGCTTGGGCGACGTCACAGGGCGACGCCGCAAAAGACGCGTCCCCGCAAGAGGCTGACTCAGACGGCACCGAATCCGATGAGGCCTTGCTTACCGCCTTGGGCTTTGACCCCGTCAGCCTGGATGCCTTGCAGGCCCGCACCGGCCTGGACACCCCGCATCTGCAAGCACGTCTGATGACGCTGGAGCTCGATGGCGCGGTGACCCGGTTGTCAGGCGGTCTGTTTCAACGCTTGATGAAAACTTGAATTTTATTGGCCGGTATTCCGCCTCGAATAGAAAGGACTTCACCCCAATTTCTGCGCTATATTGGGGCCATGTTTGAAGTGCTTGTGTACGTTTATGAAAATTACTGGCACGGCGATAGCTGTCCCGAATTGTCTCGCCTGGAACGCAAGCTCAACGCCGTCGGATTTGAGTCCGACGAAATCCGCGATGCGCTGAACTGGCTGGATGATCTGAATCTGGCCGCACAGGGAACGCATTGGCGCACCGAACCGGCGACGCCCCCCTCACCCGACTCACTCAACTCACCCGCGTCGCTCATCACCTTGCAATCCCCGTCCAGTACACGCGTGTACTCGGTCGCCGAGCAGGATCATCTGGGTGCCTCCTGCCTTGGCTTCATCTGCTTTCTGGAATCCTCGGGCGTCTTGCCCTCCCCTATGCGCGAAATCGTCGTTGACCGCGCCATGGCAATTCCAGACGGCGAAGTCTCTCTGGATGAGTTGAAAATCATCATCCTCATGGTGTACTGGAGTTTCGGCCAAGAGCCCGACGCCCTCATACTTGACGAATTGTGCGACGACAAAGCCCTGCGGCTCGCGCACTAATTCCCGCCGCAAGAACACCCTTGAATAGTTGAGGACAGAGCTACGCTTCGCTGTGGTCTGTCCCGCAAAATATCAGGAAAGCAGTCGCTCGGGGTTGGCTTCGAGTTTAGACAGTGCGTCTCGCGTCGCTCTCATGGTCAGGGGCTCGACCTCAAACGGCACCAACAATCCCGCCTGCAAATAGGCCGCCAGGCGTCTGGCCTGGATCAGAAAACACTGGCCGTCGGTGCGCGCAAACAGGTTGAAATGCTTTTGCTCACTGCGCCAACAGAATTGCACCTCACTGACCTGACCACTGTGGTCCAGCGTGAGCCAAGCACCGGTCTGTAGCGACTGCGCCCAGTGCATCATGTCCAGAGTGGCCTGAGAGCCCCCATCGGCGACCACCTCAATCGAGGAGGCGTCAATGCCCAACATTTCCTCGATGTTGTCCGTGCTGAGGTGAATGTCTTCCTCCCCTTGATCGCTGACGAAATCTTCCAGATGCGCCAGATGTTGCGCCAAGGCGTCCAGTCGGGCTTTGGGTATGGCTTGGCTCTTGGATAAAAAGGCCTCGGCCAGCGTGGTGCTGACCATTTTGATGTGGCTTTCCTGCTCCCGAGCAGCCAAGCCCAACAGCGACATACCTGCGCGCAAACTTTGCAGGAGCTGCGGCAGTTGCTGCATGGCGCGCGCCCGGTCCTGCCGCCGTCCCTTGGCACTGGCCACCCGCACCAAATCGGCGGCCAACTTTTTAAACAGCACGGTCTGCTCATGTTGCGGGCCCTGCCGTACCGCCGCCACGGCCAACACCTCAGCCCAGACCTTGAACAGAAAACTACGGATCGCATCCGCCACCTGCATGTCCTGGATGAGCTTGCGAAGTTCGATGGTGTACTGGACGGTCAGCGTTTCTTTCTGCTCCACCTGCTGGGCCACTGTTTTCAAGCGTTCGGAGGCCCCTTTGCTCACCAGGAATTTGGTCAAAAACTTTTGAAATTCTTCCAGCATGAGCTCAAAGACCCGCTTGCCGGTGTCCGGGTATTGCTCAATCACCTGAACCACCCGCTGTATTTCGGTTTCCAGCGCCTTGCCACCGATATCGGCGGCATCAAAACCCAAGGCGCAAGATCCCATGCGGTCAATCAGCTGGCGCGCCGGGTGGTCCAACGTGGTCACAAAGGTAGGGTCCGCCAGCGCCTCGCGCAGCACCGGCATTTGAAGGCGTGCAAACCAGACGCGAATGGCAGGTGAGATGCGTGTCTCCGCCAAGATCGACTGAAACATCAGAGCCACCACCTCAATCTGCACCTTCTCGCTGGGTGTCTCGGCCTTCTTTTTGATCTCCTGTGTTTTTTGCCGTAATTGATTGGCTAACCTGGCCATCCCTTCGGGTGTGTACTCCTCCACCACGGTGTTCTGCTGGCCAGCCGCCATCATCTGTACCGTTTCTTGCTCAATGGCCGCCACCAGCTCAGGTGAACGTACCACAGGCGCTCCTCCCCTAACGCCATGGCTGGCCAACAGACGTTGCAGCTTCTCGATCAAAGACCGATCATGCGGGCGATCATGCCGTGCAGAGGCCGTCAGGCCAGTGGGCCGGGTTGGTGCTTCGGCTCCCTGAGTCACCGGCGATGCGGCGGGCCTGGCAACTGGTTTTGGGGCAGGGTGGTTCGGCGCAGGGGGTGCCACAGGGGCGTGCTTGAAGCGATCTTTGGCCTCAATGGTCGGCATCACACCTTGTTCGATCAAAAAAGCATTGCAGCTCAGATAAGCCCGTTTGAGCTGTTCAATCAAGCGTCGGCGCACCACCTCATGAACCAAAGGCCAGGTTTGAAGCGACATGCCGCTGGCACCCCATTGCTCTACCAAAAATCCCGCCGTGACTTCAGGCGCCAGAATGTCATGCGCGTCGAACTTCGCACCCTCCAGTGTCTGGATGCGCAGTGCCAGATCTTCGATGGGCTCACCGATCTTCTCCTTGACCTCCATCGCCAGACGCGAGGCAAAGATTTTGCTGTCCATGGTCTCCGTGCCCAGCAACTCCAGGTCTTCCATGTTGTTGGTCGCCTTGGGGCCGCTACCCTGGTTGAGCAAGGGGCTCAGGGCGGACTGGCACGCTTTCTGGCTGGCCTCCACCCAGGCTTGACGGCCCCGCTGATAGAGCATCCAGACCTCCCGACGACTTTGCATCTCACGGAAAGTGCCCACTTCGTTCATCAACGAGGTGAGACGGTCCTGCACCAGGCCACCCAGCTCTGCCAGGGCGCGCCCCACTTCAAGCACAAAACGCTCGCGGGTCTGTGCACCCAAGCGGCTGCGCTGCGATGGCGTGAGCAAACTGTCCATGGGGGATGTGGGGCCCTCGCTCAGGCCACCGCGCCTGCGTTGGGGTCGTTCGGGTCTTCGTCCTTGCGGCCCGGCGTGGCTTTGACCAGGTCTTCGCGGCGGATGCCCAGCCACATGGCAATGGCCGCGGCCACAAAGACCGATGAATAAATGCCGAACAAGATGCCGATGGTCAGGGCCAGAGCAAAGTAGTGCAAGGTCGGGCCACCAAACAGCAGCATCGACAGCACCATCAACTGCGTGCAGCCATGGGTGATGATGGTGCGGCTGATGGTGGAGGTGATGGCGTTGTTGATGATTTCCACTGTGTCCATCTTGCGAAAGCGCCGAAAATTCTCACGGATCCGGTCAAAAATCACCACCGATTCATTGACCGAGTAGCCCAGCACGGCCAGCACCGCCGCCAAAACCGGCAGCGAAAACTCCCACTGAAAGTAGGCGAAGAAACCCAAGATGATGATCACGTCATGCAGGTTGGCAACGATGGCCGACACCGCGTATTTCCACTCGAAGCGCATCGCCAGATAAATCATGATGCCCACGATCACAAAGGCCAGCGCCTTGAGCCCATCGGTCGCCAACTCATCGCCCACCTGCGGGCCGACAAACTCGGTGCGGCGCAGGGTGGCCGAGGCGTCTGCCACTTTCAGCGCCGCCATGACCTTGTCGCTTTGCTGGGCCGAACTCACGCCCTTGGTGGCCGGCATGCGGATCAGCACATCGCGCGCGGTGCCAAAGTTTTGCACCTGCACGTCGTTAAAGCCCAGGCCCGCCACCATACCGCGCACGGCGGTCAGATCAGCAGGCTGCGTGTAGCTCACCTCCATCAGCGTGCCGCCGGTGAACTCCACCGACAGGTGCAAGCCACGGGTGAACAGGAAGAACACTGCGGCCAGAAAGGTCAGCAGCGAGATCAGATTGAAGACGATGGCATGCCGCATGAACGGGATGTCGCGCCGGATTTTGAAGAATTCCATGATGCCCTATTCAGTTGAGGACGCATCCGCTGCCGGACGCCATACCGTGCCAATCGACACCGCTTTCAATTTTTTCTGCCGCCCGTACCAGAGGTTGACCAACCCGCGCGAGAAGAACACGCCCGAGAACATGCTGGTCAAAATGCCCAGGCAGTGCACCACGGCAAAGCCGCGCACCGGGCCGGAGCCAAAGGCCAGCAGCGCCAAACCGGCGATCAGCGTCGTCACGTTGGAGTCCAAAATCGTGGCCCAGGCGCGGTCATACCCGGCGTGGATCGCCGCTTGGGGCGAGGCTCCGTTGCGCAACTCTTCACGCACCCGTTCGTTGATCAGCACGTTAGCGTCAATCGCCATGCCCAGGACCAGCGCCATGGCGGCCATGCCCGGCAGCGTGAGTGTGGCTTGCAACATGGACAGCACCGCCACCAGCAGAAGCAAGTTCACACCCAGCGCCACGCTGGAGAACACGCCAAACAGCAGGTAGTACATGCACATGAACACGGCCACAGCGGCAAAGCCCCAGCTCACGCTGGCAAAGCCCTTGGCAATGTTCTCGGCGCCCAGACTTGGGCCAATGGTGCGCTCTTCGATGATTTCCATCGGCGCGGCCAGCGAACCGGCGCGCAGCAGCAGCGCCGTGTCGTGCGCCTCCACCGTGCTCATGCGACCAGAGATCTGCACCCGGCCGCCACCAATCTCGGAGCGAATCACCGGTGCGGTGACCACTTCGCCCTTGCCTTTTTCAAACAAGATGATGGCCATGCGCTTGCCAATGCTCTCGCGCGTCACGTCCTTGAAAATGCGCGCGCCTTTGGCGTCCAGCGTCAGGTGTACGGCGGCCTCCTGCGTCTGGTTGTCGAAGCCGGGCTGGGCGTCGGTCAGGTTGTCGCCGGTCAGGATGACCTGCTTCTTGACAATCACCGGCTGGCCGCTTCGTTCCAGAAAGCGCTCGCTGCCGAAAGGCACGGGGCCGGTGCCGGACTCGGCCGCGCGGGCCTCGCCGCTCTCGTCCACCATGCGCACTTCCAGCGTGGCGGTGCGGCCCAGAATGTCTTTGGCCTTGGCGGTGTCTTGCACGCCGGGCAACTGCACCACGATGCGGTCCAGCCCCTGCTGCTGAATCACCGGCTCGGCCACGCCCAGCTCGTTGATGCGGTTGTGCAGGGTGGTGATGTTTTGCTTGAGCGCCTGGTCCTGCACCGTGCGTGCGGCCACCGGCTTGATGGTGGCGCTCAGCTTGAAGTCGTTGCCCTCAGGCGCGTCTTCCATTTGCAAATCGGTGAATTGCTCTAGGATCACGCGCTTGGCCGCGTCCAGCGTGGCCAAGTCACGAAAGCGCAGCTCGATGGTCTGGCCATTGCGGCTGATGCCGCCATGGCGCACGTTTTTCTCGCGCAAGGCAGTGCGGATGTCACCACTCAGGGACTCCACTTTTTTGGTCAGGGCCGCAGGCATGTCCACCTGCAACATGAAGTGCACGCCACCGCGCAGATCCAGCCCCAGGTACATGGGTGCAGCGTTCAGCGATGACAGCCAGGCCGGTGAGCGCGCCAGCAAATTGAGCGCCACCACATAGGACGGGCTGCCCGCGTCGGGCACCAGCGTTTTTTGAATCGCGTCCTTGGCCCGCAACTGCGTGTCGGTGGAATCGAAGCGCACCCGCAAGGAGCCGCCTTCGATACTGATGGCGTCAAAGGCCAGGCCTGCGGCCTTCAAAGCCTCTTCAACCCGCGCTTGCGTGCTGCTATCGACCTTGGCACTGGCCTTGGCCGATGACACCTGCACCGCAGGGGCTTCGCCAAAAAAGTTAGGCAGGGTGTAGAGCGCGCCCACCAGCAAAGCGATCACGATGATCGCGTATTTCCACACCGGGTAACGGTTCATGATGGCTGGCGCTTTACTTGATGGTGCCCTTGGGCAGCACTTGCACCACGGCGCTACGCTGGACCTGGATTTCAACGCCAGCGGCAATTTCCACGCTCAAAAAACTCTCGCCCATTTTGCTCACCCGGCCTAACAGGCCGCCAGCGGTCACGACCTCGTCGCCCTTGGCCAATGCATCGACCATGCTGCGGTGCTCTTTCTGCTTCTTCATCTGCGGACGGATCATGACGAAATAAAGCACGACAAACATCAGCACCAGCGGCAGCATGCTCATGAGCGAGTCTTGCATAGACCCGCCTGCGGCAGCAGCGGGGGCGGTTTGGGCAAACGCAGACGAAATAAACATAGGAGGACTCCAGCACAAAAGTTAATGAAAGAAAACGGGGCCCTCAGGGGTGATCAAAACCACCCCTTCAAGCAACCTGCCATTGTATGCGGGCCAACTCAAACGACTGTCCAAAGACGATCAGGCGGCCTGACTCCGAAAGCGCGCCATCAGCTCGCCCCAAACCAGGCGCGTCGCCTTGAGGTTGCGCGCCTTCACATGGCCAAAGCCTGCGATGCGCTCGGGCAGGCGGGCGATCTCCAGCGCGGTGGTGTGGTTCGCCGGGCTCAGTGTTGCCAGCAGCTCGGCCAGACTGGCTTGATACTCGGCCAGCAGGGCGCGTTCTTCACGGCGCTCTTCGCTGCGGCCCAGTACATCAAAGGCCGTGCCGCGCAGGCCCTTGAGGCGGGCCAGCAGCTTGAAGCCGCTCAACATGGCCGGGCCGAACTTGCGTTTTTGCAGCTCGCCTTTGGCGTTGCGCGGGCTGATGAGGGGTGGGGCCAGGTGGTAGTTCAATGTGAAATCACCTTCAAACTGGCTGCTGATGCGGGCCAGGAAGGCGGGGTCGGTGTGCAGGCGCGCCACTTCGTACTCGTCCTTGATGGCCATCAGCTTGAAGAGGTTGCGGGTGACGGCTTCGGTCAGGCGTAATTTGGCGTCAACCGCTTGCTCGATGTGCCGAGCCTTCTCTACGAGAGCCCGGTAGCGTTCGGCATAGGCGGCATTCTGGTAGCCCGTCAAAAACTCGACTCGGCGTGCGATCAGGTGATCCAATGACTCACGCTTTTTGAATTCAATCACCTGCCCCGGCGAAAGCAAGCGCTCCACCTCGGCCCAGCGCTGTGCGGCCTGGCAGCCCCACTCAAACGCCGCCTTGTTTTGGTCCACCGCCACGGCGTTGAGCTCCATGGCGCGCGCCAGCGAGGCCCGCCCCAGCGGCACCCATCCCTTTTGCCAGGCGTAGCCCAGCATCAGGGGGTTGGTGTAAATGCTGTCGCCCATGAGGCGCGTGGCCACTGCATCGGCGTCAAACGTGCTGATGCCCGTCGGCCCCACGATTTGCGTGATTTCCGCCATGCAGGCCTGGGCCGGATTGGGCCACTGGGCGTCTTTCACAAACGCAGCGGTAGGCGTGCTGTGCGTGTTCAACGCCACATGGGTGCGGTCTGCACCCATGCGCAGCACGGTCTCGGGCGAGGCCGTCACGATCGGGTCGCAGCCGATGATGAGGTCAGCCGCCGCCATGCCCACCCGCGTGGTGTGGATGTCGCCCTGGCTGGCCGCGATGAGCACATGGCTCCAGGTGGCACCGCCTTTTTGCGCCAGCCCACCCGCGTCTTGCGTGACGATGCCTTTGCCCTCGATGTGCGCGGCCATGCCCAGCAATTGGCCGATGGTGATGACGCCCGTGCCGCCGACCCCGGCCACCACCGCGCCCCAGACCTTGCCATCTTCGAGTGAGGCCGTGCGCGACAGCGGCGGCTCGGGCAAGTCGCCCAATGCGTAGGGCGAAGGCGCCTCGGCCTTGGTTTTCTTTTTAAGTTGCCCCCCCTCCACCGTGACAAAGCTCGGGCAAAAACCTTTGAGACAACTCAAGTCCTTGTTGCAACTGGACTGGTTGATGGTGCGCTTGCGACCGAACTCGGTTTCCAGCGGCTCCACCGACAGGCAGTTGCTCTGCACGCCACAGTCACCACAGCCCTCGCACACCAGCTCGTTGATCACCACACGCACCGCAGGATCCACCATCGTGCCGCGCTTGCGGCGACGGCGTTTTTCGGTGGCGCAGGTCTGGTCGTAAATGATGACGGTTGTGCCCTTGATCTCTCGGAACTCGCGTTGGATGCGATCCAGCTCATCGCGATGTTCAACCGCCACGCCCTCGACCAGCTTGATGTCTTCGTACTTCTCGGGCTCATCGGTGACGACGATGATTTTCACAGCCCCCTCGGCCCGCATGGACTGCGCAATCTGCGCCACCGAGTGGCTCGACGCCGTCCGGCTGCCAGGCGCGGCCGCGTGCTCGCCCACCGGCTGCCCGCCCGTCATGGCCACCGCGTCGTTGTAGAGAATTTTGTAAGTGATGTTCACACCTGCCGCGATGCTTTGGCGAATGGCGAGCAAGCCACTGTGGAAGTAAGTGCCATCACCCAGATTGGCAAACACATGTTGCTCGTTGCTAAAGGGTTGTTGGCCAACCCAGGGCACGCCTTCACCCCCCATCTGCGTGAAGCCGACCGTACTGCGGTCCATCCAGATCGCCATGAAGTGGCACCCGATGCCGGCCATGGCGCGGGAACCCTCGGGCACCTTGGTGCTCGTGTTGTGCGGGCACCCCGAACAAAACCAGGGCGCCCGGTCGGCCCCCTTGGCAGCGCCCAGGTCCAGCAGCTGCATCGCCCGTTCCTTGGCCTCCAGGATCGCCAGGTGCATGTCGATGCGTGCCAGCATGTCGCCGTCCACGCCCAGGCGCTTGACGCGCTGGGCGATGGCACGCGCGATGATCGCGGGCGACAAATCCGCGTTGGCGCGCAGCAGCGTATTGGCCGTGGGATTGGGCATCGACCACTCGCCGCCCGAAAAGTCGCCGTCGACTTCGTTGAACTTGCCGTAGACGTTTGGCCGCACGTCGGCGCGCCAGTTGTACAGCTCCTCCTTGAGCTGGTATTCGATGACCTGTCGTTTTTCCTCCACCACCAGGATTTCCTGCAGCCCGGTGGCGAACTCGCGCGTGAGTTGTGCCTCCAGCGGCCACACCACGGCGACCTTGTGCAGGCGAATGCCGATCTGGCGGCAGGCGGCGTCGTCCAGGCCCAGGTCGATCAGCGCCTGGCGGGTGTCGTTGTAGGCCTTGCCGCTGGCGATCAGACCGAACCGGTCGTTCGGGCCCTCGATCGCGTTGTAGTTCAGCCGGTTGGCACGGATGTAGGCCAGCGCCGCATACCATTTGAAATCGAACAGGCGCGCCTCCTGGTCCAGCGCGTTGTCGGGCCAGCGGATGTGCACCCCGCCTGGGGGCAGGGGAAAGTCGGTGGGGATGCGGATCTGCACCCGATGCGGGTCGATTACGGCAGTGGCGCTGGACTCCACGATCTCCTGGATTGTTTTCATCCCGGCCCAGACACCGGAGAAGCGGCTCATTGCGAATGCATGGATCCCCAGATCCAGGATTTCCTGGACATCGGCCGGAAAGAACACCGGCAGACCGCAGGCCTTGAAGATATGGTCGCTCTGGTGGGCCGAAGTGGAGCTCTTGGCCACATGGTCGTCGCCGGCGACCGCAATCACCCCGCCCCAAGGGGTCGTACCGGCCATGTTGGCGTGCTTGAACACATCCGAGCAGCGGTCCACGCCCGGACCCTTGCCGTACCAGATGCCGAATACCCCGTCGAACCGGTTGGTGCCGGGCGGCGCGAAACCGAGTTGCTGCGTGCCCCACAAGGCGGTGGCGGCCAGTTCCTCGTTCACGCCGGGCTGGAAGACGATGTTCTGCGCCCTGAGATAGCTTGCCGCCTTGACCAGCGCCTGGTCATATCCGCCCAGTGGCGACCCGCGGTAGCCGCTGATGAAGCCGGCGGTGTTCTTGCCCGCCAGGGCATCGCGGGCGCGCTGCAGCATGGGCAGCCTCACCAGCGCCTGCACGCCGCTCATGAAGGCGCGACCCTGGTCGAGCGCATATTTATCGTCCAGCGTGACGGTTTCCAGGGCCTTGCGAATGTGTTCGGGGAGCGGGGCGTTCATGTCGGGCGGTTCTCCTTACAGGTGCATGCCGCGCAGGCGGCACGGGTAACAGACGCAGGCACCGCGTCACTGGCAACAAGAAAGCGCAAAGTGTATGCCGGTTGGCAAGATATGTCAGGGACCTGCACACCAGTTTTTCACTTGGCGAAGTGAAGGCCAGCACCGCGCTGCCGCTGGCGCACCTGGGGCCGCGCGCGGCGGCTTAGGCGCCGGTCACTTGGGCCACAACACCCACATCTGCAAGGCTTGCTTGAGTCGGCCGGCGACGTCCGCCGCTTGTGGGCCCCAACCCGCAAAGTAGTCGGCCCGCACCGCCCCGGTAATCGCGCTGCCGGTATCTTGCGCCAGCACCAGGCGCTGCAAATGGAGTGTCGGCCCGCCGGACGCCAGCCACACTGGTGTGCCGTACGGAATGCTCTCGCGGTCCACGGCGATGGGCTTCTCCGTCCACACGTTTTTGCCCGCAGCGAGAGCCTGCATGGCGACGTCGACGTGCGCCGCCGGGATCGTGAGATTCACGACAATCTCGATGTCTGGGTGGGCGAGAAGTTCCGCAGTCGTG
>JANPNG010000382.1:0-8348 GCA_031427355.1 Hylemonella sp. | reverse complement strand
GAAGACTTGGGCCGCATCCTGACCGCCGAGCAGGGCAAGCCCTTTGCCGAGGCCAAGGGCGAAGTGGCTTACGGGGCCAGCTTTGTGGAGTGGTTTGCCGAGGAAGCCAAGCGCGTCAACGGCGAAACCCTGCCCCAGTTCGACAACAACCGCCGCCTGATGGTCATCAAACAGCCCATCGGCGTGTGCGCCGCCATCACGCCGTGGAACTTCCCGCTGGCCATGATCACCCGCAAGGTGGCCCCGGCTCTGGCTGCGGGCTGCACTGTCATCATCAAACCGGCTGAGTTGACGCCGCTGACCGCACTGGCCGCTGCCGAGTTGGCCATGCGCGCAGGCATTCCCGCCGGTGTTCTCAACGTCATCACCGCCGACAGCGACAACTCCATCGCGGTGGGCAAGGTGTTGTGCGCCAGCGACGTGGTGCGCCACATCAGCTTCACCGGCTCCACCGAAGTGGGCCGCATCCTGATGGCGCAAAGCGCACCGACGGTCAAGAAGATGTCGCTGGAACTGGGCGGCAACGCCCCCTTCATCGTGTTTGACGACGCTGACGTGGACTCCGCCGTCGAAGGCGCCATGGCCAGCAAGTACCGCAACGCAGGCCAGACCTGCGTGTGCGCCAACCGCCTCTACGTGCAGAGCGGCGTGTACGACGCATTCGTTGAAAAATTTGCAGCAAAAGTCAGGGCCTTGAAGGTGGGCAATGGCTTTGAAGACGGCGTATCGCAAGGCCCGCTGATTGAAGACGCGGCGGTCGAGAAGGTGACGCGCCATGTGGCCGACGCCATCGCCAAGGGCGGCAAGGTGCTGGTCGGTGGCAAAAAACTGCAAGGCCAGTTCTTCGAACCCACCGTGATCTCAGAAGCCACGGCCGACATGCTGTGCGCGCAAGAGGAAACCTTTGGCCCCTTCGCGCCGGTGTTTCGCTTCACCACTGAGCAAGAAGCCGTGGACGCCGCCAACAACACCGTGTTTGGCTTAGCCAGCTACTTCTACAGCCGCGACGTGGGCCGCATCTTCCGCGTGAGCGAGGCGCTGGAGTTCGGCATGGTGGGCATCAACGTGGGCATCATCGCCACCGAACACGTGCCCTTTGGCGGCATCAAGCAATCCGGCCTGGGCCGCGAGGGATCCAGCCACGGTATGGAAGACTATGTGGAGATGAAGTACCTGTGCCTGGGCGATATCCAAAAGTAATCGCTAATCAACGCGGGCGGGGCTACTCCTCCTTGAACAAGGAGGACCTCAGCTTTAGCTGGTGATCCATGATGAGATTGAAGTTGTGGTCCACATGCCCGACTCGTTCCTCGCTGAAGTTGCTGGCCAGGCGCGGGTCTTGCACAATCCGGGGCGTGATGATGATCACGGTTTCCGTGTTGTTCACCGCCTCGGTGGTGGATGAGAACAAATGGCCAATGCCGGGCAGATTTCCCAAAAATGGCACGCCCGTTTTGTCTTTGCTGCTGGTGCTTTTCATCAGGCCGCCGATGAACACCGACTGACCGTCCTCACACAGCAGTTCCGTGGTCACCTCCGTGCTCTTTTTTTCAGGAATGCCCGCGTTGAGCGTGGTTGAGCTGACCTCGGGGTGTATCTTGAGCAGCACCCGCCCCTGCTGGTCCACCGAAGGCGTCACCTTCAAAATCACGCCGGACTCCAGAAACTGAATGCTTTCCGTGGTCACCTGGTTGATGGTGGTGGTCACCTTGTAGCCCGTGCTCTTGCCGATCACGGCCTTGGCCTCCTGGTTCTCCAGCGCCAGTAGCTTGGGCGTGGAGAGCGTGCGCACCCGGTTCTTGGTGCTCTGGGCTTCCAGAAACAATTGAAGGTTTTCGCTCGCCAGGCTAAAGAAGAAACCAGGCTTGACTGGGCCACCGGCCACACTACCCACCGCCAGGCCATTGGTGCCAAAGCTGCCATTGGCCCCGGCAGCCCCAAAAAACCGGCTCCAGTTGACCCCATAGGCTTCGCTATCGTCCAGCGTGATCTCCAGCACTTTGGCCTCGATCAGTATCTGTTTGGGCTGCACGTCCAACTCCTGCAAGAGCTTGGCGGCGCGCTCCACAAATTCCGGCGTGTCTTCAATCACGATCATGCGCCGCGCAATCAGCGGCGTGATCTTGCCGTAGCGTGACAGGTATTTGGTGAGGATGTCGGCCACCTGCTTGGGGTCCGAGTACTGCACTTTGAAGGTGCGCAGTTGCGTGAGCCCGCCGGGCTGCTCCAGCCCCGCATCTTTGCGGTCCAGGATGACATAGTCGCCATTGCGAAACTCCACCGCATAACCCGCCCCTTCCGCCACGCGGTAAATCGCATCCTTGACCGTGATGTTGTAGAGATTGACCGACACCAGGCCGCTCACCCCTTTGCCCAAAATGATATTGACCTTGTCCCGACGCGACAGCACCTCAAACACCTCCTGAATCGACGACTCGCGGAAATTCAGCGTGATCCGGTCACCGCTCTGCTCCTGCTTGGTCTCCTGCTTGGTCTCCTGCTTGACCTCCGTCTTGGTCGCATCTCTCGGTTGGGCATGGCTGATCGGCGCGCCGCAGATCAGCGCGCTCAGCAGGGCGGCACGGGTGCACCGTTTCATCAGGCTCATGGCGCACTCCGTTCAGTGCTTTGCCGCGCGGCGGACGAGCCCATCTTCAACACTATGCGTTGCTTGGCTTTTTTGAAAATCGCCTCACTGTCCTGCACCTGCACCAGGCGATACCCATCCACTTCTTCACCCAGCCGGACAATCGTTCCGTCCAGGTTCACCAGCGAACCATCACCCGCCACCAGCACAGCCTTCAGCCGGGGGCTCCACGGCACTTCTGGCCTGGCCTCGGGGTTGGCAGCGTCAGGCCGGGTCGTCGCCGAGCTGTGGGTCGCCGGGTTTTTGCTCGCCAGCGCGGCCAGCTGCGGGCGCGCAAAGGGGTCGTTGCGCAAGGGCTGCGCTTCATCTGCCAGCGCCCAGCTCAGACATGCCACGCCCATCAGGCCCGCACCGGTGCGACCCATATTTGCTCTCATGGCAGTCCCCCACGGCGCTGCATCGGTCGGTAGAGCGCCAGCGTCATCGACAGCGAAATGAGCTGCCCGGCTTCGGTGGTCTTCATGTCAAAGTCGGTCACGGTCGCGTTATGGCCCAGCGTCTTGCCAAAGTCCAGCATCCAGGCGGTGAGCTGCAGGTAACGCCCCTTGGCACTGACTTCATAAGAGACTTCTTCAAACACCGAGACCGGTTTTTTCTCCTTGGGTTTGATGCTGGCCAGCAGCAAACCATGGGCCGAGGCGGATTGATCCAGCATCTCCATCAAGCTGGCCGCCAACTGGTCGTCAGAGGCGGGCAGGTGCAGCGTGCCCGCCAGCTTTTCAGTGAGTTGTTTGAGTTCATCGGCCAGTTTGCCCATTTCGTTGCTCGGGTCTGCCGACTGCCCCAAAGAGGCACTCAAGGCGAGCCGCGTGGCTTGTACCTTTTGGTATTGCGCATAAGGTTGACGCAGCACCAAGAGCCAGCCCTCAAAGGCCAGCAAGCCCAGCACAAACAGCATCAGGCCCAGCACCACACGCTCATTGAGCTGGCCCAGCGCATCCACCACCCGCTTCATCATGGCAGCACCTGCGCTTTCTCATGGATTTGCAGCGCCAGATTGAAATCAACCACCTGTAGGGCGGTGTAGTTTCGGGTGCCGGTATCTATCAAACGCAAGTCAGCCACGCTGGGCTGCGCGCCAAGCTGGCGCATGAGTTCGGCCAGTCGGGAGTGGTTCACCGCGTGTCCTACCAACTCGGCGCCCTGCCTGATGGCCAGGGCGGAGTTGGCCGCAGTGTCATTGGGCAGCACGGTGATGCCGTTTCTGGCCGCACCCGGCACCTGCACCGGCGTGGCGGGTGCCGTGTGGCGCACGAAGCGCACACTGTCAAACCAGACCCCCTCACTGTGGGCCTGGTCAATGGCCCGCAGCAAAAGCGCCACCCGGTCGCTCCCGCGCAACTTGTCCAGCTCGGCCAGCTGTTGTTCGGTCACCTGCTTTTGTTGGCGAATGTTCTGCGTCTTGAGCGTGTTCTGCTGCACCAGCTGCGCTTGCTGCTCCAACAGGGCAAGCTGCCTGCTTTCGCGCCCGCTCTGGTAAAACAGCAGCGCCCTGCCCAAGCCGATGCAGACCACAACCCCGGCACAAGTGAGCATGAAATGGCGCAGCAAACGCTTGAGCCCGCGCTGCTTGCGGTACTGGCCGGGGATCATGTCCATCTCAAGCGCCATGTTCAGGCACCCCCCGCAAAGCCAGACCGGTCGTCACGGCCATGCCGGCCAAAGCACCCAGCTCGTCGTCGTACACGCCGCTGTTTTCTGCCTTGAAGACGGCCACCGGGTCAAGGCGGCGAACCGGTACTTTGAGTTGCTGTCTCAGGCTCTCGAAAATCCCCGGGTAACACGCCACCCGTCCCGCCAGATAAAGATGGTCCACCGACTTGCCGCGCGTTCTTGACGCCATATAGACCAGGGTCTTGTTGATCTCTTGCAAGAGCAGCTCAAACTCCGGCCTGAGCACCTCTGCCACCATCTGCCGCGTCTGGGCCGCGCCCTCATCAGCGTCATCCAGAGCCGAATCCTTGGCGTAAAGCAAACGCATGGCCAGTGCCTGCGGCATGTCCAGCACCTGCTTGAGGCGGGCAAACATCCGGTTTTCGCTGAATTCAACCACCCGGTCCAGCATCAGGCGGCGACCCCAAATCACGGTGAGAAAGCTGGAGTCCGCGCCAAAGTTCACCAGCAAGACGTTGGGTGCCAGCGGGAACTCCGGTGTGTGGATGGCCCCCGCATGGCAAACCAGCCGGGCCAGCGCCGCCGGGCCGATGTCCAGCGCCTCCACCTCCAGCCCGGCCGCGCCCAGCAACTCCAGGTGGGCCATGACTTTGTCACGCGGTGCCAACGCCACCAGGGCATCACGCTTGCTGGGGTCGGTCTCGTCCTGGCGCAAGATCATGAAGTCAACCACCAGGTTGTCCAGCTCACCCTTGAGCCGCTCACGCAAGGCGGCAAGAATAGGCACTTCATTCGCTTGCCCTTCGACGGGACGGAATGACAGGCTGATGATCTTGATCTGCGCGGCGGGCAGACAGGACACAACGGTTTTACCCTTGAAAGGCTGTATCGCATAGGCCTGCTTCAACAGGGCCTTGAGCTTTTTCGGGTCCTGGTAAATCTCGTCCATTGAAAACGAGTGCTCCATCGACGCCATGGCGCGCAGGCGCGACTTGCCCGCCACCAACTCCATTTGCGCCAGATTCAGCCGCGTAGGGCCGAGCTCCAGCCCCAGACTGAAGGTTTTGTCCATCCGGGCCATCCTGTCCAACACAGGTTTGAATAATTTTTTGAGGGTGTTCATGCGCGATCCACAGGCATAGGCCCATGATGCGCGTTCAGTAGTCATCCCTAAACCCTGATGAACGGCCGATAAGCGGTGCTGTTCTCAGCGCGCAGGCTCAATAGGTAATCACGAGTTGCGGAATCGTGCTTCCGCCTTTTTCCTTGCTGTCAACAGATTGCTCGTCTGTGACCGTGGATATCAATAACACGCCATTGTTGACCGTCACCCCGTCCACCCATTCCTGGGTGAGCATCTTCAGGTCCCAAGACAGCCAGCCGGTTCTGAAACTGCCCGGTGGCGGTGACAGGCCGCTGCTTTCTTCCACGGCCATCGCCACGCTGGGCGTGCGGTAGGTGCCGCCAAAGTTAGCCCAGCTCGTGGGGGGAATCCTCTTGGTCCAAGTGACACCGTCCGCCGTACCGCTACCGGTCTTGCTGCCTTCGGTCCAAGCCTGGGTCAGGGCATAGGCGGAAATGGCTTTGGGATTGTTCGACGCCGATTGCACGCTGGTGACGTCCAGCCTCAGCGTGGCGCTTTGGATGACGGTGCCCGCCGGAATGCCACTGGCGTCGAACTTCAGCAAGGTCCGCATCTGATCGGTTGCAGACACCTGCTTGAATTTGAGAGAGGACGCTGCGCCATAGTTGGCGATTGCCGACTGATTGTCAATATAGGCATCGGCGATCGGGTTGAGTACGACGGTGGTGCTGGTCGGTGGCGCGCCCGACGGGCCCGTCATGCCGCAGGGCACCAAGTAGGTGACGGTCATCTTGGGCCGATTCGCTGCGGTAGCGCTGTCGCTGCTCGCGTACTTGATGTTGCCGCCCCCCGCGCTCATGCGCATGATCAAGCCGTTGTTTGGGTAGCGGCCACTCATCCAGGCGCTGGTCATATCGGAAACGTCAAAGACATCCCAATAATTCGAGGTGCCGACATAAGGGATGCTGGCAACCGCCGTGGGGTGGTAATCCCCCCCTGCAACCCAGGCCGTGCTGCCATTGCTCGTGGCCCAGTTAACGCCGGAACCTGTGACACTGGTGCCTTCTACCCACGCGCTGCGCATGCGATGGAGCGATTTGCTACCCGTTCCGCCTGAACCCGAGAGCTGGAACAGCGAGAGTGTTGCGGAAAGCGGCACGCTACCCGCCGGAAACATGGAGAGGTCAAACGTGACCATGGGGTAGTCGTAATTCGGCGAACCCCACAGCACCGCGTCTCCCCCCGCATTGAATGCCTGATTGACTTCGATATAGGTATCAATCCCTGTAGCGGCATTGGGCTGTAGGGTATAGGTGTTGGGTGTGGCCTGGTAAGCCATGACATTGTTGCGCGTGAGCGTGACCGACGTGCCGTTGTAGCTGCCGGTCGAGTACAAGCTGGTGGTGTTGCCCCAGGGGACGATCGCAAAGGCCGAGTAACTGGCCCCCCCCAGGTTGCTGTTGGTCAGCGGCGTCAGCACCGAAGGATAAAACCCGGTGCAGTTGTTCCTCTGCATGCTGGCATTGACCGCCTGCAAACCGGCTTCGGCCGCGTAGCGTGCGCGGTCAGTGTCCATCTGGTCGGAGACCATCTCGGTATTCATGCCATTGTCGCGGTTGAGCAAAAAGGCGATGGCTGCTATCAGGCTCATGGCCAGCATGACCGGCAGCAAGGTAAAGCCCGCCATCCTGGCGATGCGGATGACGCGCCGCATCACTGCACCCCCCCGCCCACGCGCGCGCTGGACGTCAAGGTGAGCGTGTTGCCAGCATTGACCAGGGTCAGGCTGAACGCGGCGACCTGCCGGTCCACCGGGCCCATGCTGGCGGGCAGCGTGGCCGAGAAGGCGCTGACATCGCTGGCAATGACGGTGGTGCCGGTGCAGGTGGTGTCAGCGGTGGTGGTTTCGATCAGTTGGCTGGCGGCGCTGCGGCAGTACATGACACAGGCCGCGCCCGTGCAGCCCACCGGGGCGAACCAGTCGCCCGTGGTGTTGGCCGCTGGTGTGGCGAGCACTTTGGGCACCGTGGCCCGGGCTTTGTCGGCGATGCGCTCCAGCGCAAAGCGCCCCTGGTAGGCCAGCTCGTTGCTGCCTCGCCCCTGAGCCTGGGCGTCCAGCCCGAGCTTGACCAGCGAGTTGAGGGACGCCAGCAAGATGGCACCTATGGCCGTGGCCAGCAAGAGTTCGATCAGCGTGAGGCCGCGCTGCGACAAGGGTTGGCAGGCCGTGATCATTACCACCAGCGCCCCACCAGCGTGTTGAGCACATTGGCACTGCCTTCCGCCTCAAAATAAACCGCCACATAAAGCAGGCCGGTGTTGTTGGTGCTCAGGGCGTTGGTGGCGGCATCAAAGCGGTAAAAAATCACCACCCGGCGGTCGGCCACACCTGACGCGTCGGAGAAATTCGCGCTGACAGAAGCCGTGGTGTTGCCGCCGCCCAGATAGGTTTCGGCATAAAGCGGGCCAAAGGGTTTGCTCATCACCTCTTCCATCTTGGTGCGCAGGCTGAGCTGGCGCACCGCCAGATTGCTGGAGCCACCGGCAATGGCCATGCTGAGCGCCTGCAACGCCGGCACCAGCAGAATGGCCAGCAGCATGACCGAGAGCAGCACCTCGGCATAGGAAAAACCGCGTTGCAGGGAGCGGCTGGGGATGAGGGGCGTCGGCATGGTCACGCCTCAAGGCAAAGTCACCAAGCCGGTCAACTCGTTGAGATTGACGGTGGTGCTTAGCGAGCCCAGTTCGAGCAGTACGCCGCTACCGGCTGTGAGTGAGCCCTGGGAGGAACCTACCGCATAAAACCCTTGAAATTGCGGGGCCACCGGACTAATCAGCAACAGCCGTTGAGCCCCGCCCCCGGCCCAGAATTGGGGGGTCAGGGTGACGCCTTGCAAAAAGGGATGGGCGCTGAAGTTCAAGACGGCCGCACGCGTGGTCAGCGGGTCGGTGATGGCGACCATTGGATTAGCCTGGAAGTTGGAGTAATTGAGTTTGAGCTGC
>JANPNG010000381.1:0-8699 GCA_031427355.1 Hylemonella sp. | reverse complement strand
CACTACGACGTCTCCAACGCCTTTTACCGCCTGTGGCTGGACGAGCAGCAGGTGTACTCCTGCGCCTACTTCACCCACCCCGATGAGTCGTTGGACCAGGCCCAGCGCAACAAGCTCGAACACGTTTGCCGCAAGCTGCGGCTGCAACCCGGTGAGAGGCTGCTGGACATCGGCTGCGGCTGGGGCGCTATGGTGTGCTGGGCGGCCCAGCACCACGGCGTGCAGGCCCACGGCATCACGCTGAGCCAGCAGCAACTTGACTACGCGCAAGCGCGCATCCAGGCTGAAGGACTGCAAGATTTGGTGACAGTCGAATTGCGCGACTACCGCGACTTGGCTGGCGAGGCCGTGTACGACAAAGTGTCCAGCATCGGCATGTTCGAGCACGTCGGCCTGGCCAACATGCCCGCCTACCTGGCCACTGTGATGCGCGTGCTGCGCCCCGGCGGGCTGTTCTTGAACCACGGCATCACGCACGACGAAGAGGGCTGGAACAAGACCGTGGCCAGCGAGTTCATCAACCGCTACGTCTTCCCCGATGGCGAGTTGGATTGCGTGAGCAATATCCAGCTCGGTATGGAGCGCGCGGGCTTTGAAATACTGGACGTGGAAGCCCTGCGCCCGCACTACGCGCTCACGCTGCGCCACTGGGTGCGGCGGCTGGAGGCCCAGCGCGAAGCCGCCGTGCGCGAGGTGGGTGAGGCCACCTACCGCGTCTGGCGCATGTACATGGCCGCCTGCGCACTGGAGTTTGAAGCCGGGGGCACGGGCATTTACCAAATTCTCGCGTCCCGCCACAACGCAGGTGCGTGGCCGGTGCCGCTGACCCGGCGTGACCTGTATGCCGGGCGCGATGGCTTTTTTGGGGAGCTGGTCTGAATGTGCTTCTCAGCCACGGCCAGCTTTACAGCAGGTGCGGTGCTGCTGGGTGTGGGCACGCTCACGCTGAAGGCCACGCAGCGTCCGCATGAACGGCTGTTCGCCGCCATCCCGCTGCTGTTTGCCATTCAGCAGTTGATCGAGGGCCTGGTCTGGCTCAGCTTCAGCGACGAGGCTGCGCTGCTCAACAGCGTGATGACGCACGTGTATTCGTTCTTCTCGCATGTGCTGTGGCCGATCTACGTGCCAGTGGCCGTGCTGATGCTGGAGCCGCCGGGGTGGCGGCGGCGCGCTTTGCGTGTATTTGTCGTAGCGGGTAGCGCGGTCGGGGCCTACCTGTTGTATTTTTTGTTTGCCTTTCCGATCATCTCGCGGCCCACCGGCCAGCACATCGAATACGTCTCACCGCATTTTTTTTCAGCTATCACGATGAGCTTGTACCTGCTGTCCACCACGATCAGCCCACTGCTCTCCACGCATCGAATGGTGGAGGTTTTCGGCGTACTGGCCTTGCTGTCCTTCGGCGCGGCCTACTATTTCTATGCGGTCTGGTTCATCTCGGTGTGGTGTTTCTTCGCTGCGTTGCTCAGCGTGACCGTCTACTTTCACTTTGCGCCACGGCTCAACGAATCTAAAGAGGCCAGCGCATGAACGCCGTGAAGTGTGACCACGCCGACACGTGGGCCATGCTGCTGCTGGGCGCTGCCATCTTCGTGGTCTCTCTGGGCTATGGCGCTGGCCTGCCCCTGCTGCAACTCTATCTGGCCCAGTACCTGGGCGCCGCAGATCCGCAGCGGATCGCCTGGCATGTGGGCATGTTGGGCGGTGCCTATACCTTCGCGTTGTTCCTGTTCGCACCTTGGTGGGGGCGTCTGTCAGACCGTCATGGCCGGGCCAGGGTACTGATGGCGGGCTTCACCGCCTTTTTGGTAGGTAGCGCAGTCGCAGCTCTGGCCCCCAGTTTGGGCATGGTTTACGCAGGCCGTGTTTTGGCCGGAGCGGGTGCTGCGGCCATCGTGCCGACCGCACAGGCTTACGTCGCCGACGTCTCCAGCCCGGATGATCGCAGCCGTCGGTTCGTGCTGCTCGGTAGCGCCTCGTTTCTGGGTTTTCTGGCGGGCCCCGCATTCGGCACCTGGTTGGTTGGCCCCGTCATGGGGATGAGCCTTGGCCAGATGCCCAGCATGGTGAACTGGCCTGCGCTGGTGATTGCCATCGCCGGGATTCCGATCCTGCTCTTGACCCCCTGGAGCCTGGGCCGTGATCAACGCGCAGTCGAGCTTTCCGAGGCCCCAAAGACAAGCGTCCAACGCCAACGCTTCGTGCGGGCATCCATGGTGTTGGCCGCGTTGGCCTCGTTCGCCGTGGGCACTTTTGAAGTCGGGTTCAGCCTGTTCGGCGGCCAGACACTGGGCCTGAGCAACCAGACCATGGCCATCATGTTCTTCACCTGTAGCTTGGCGATGCTCGCCGCACAGTCAATGTTGCTGATGGGGGCGGTGCGTCGTCGCATCAACCAGCGCTGGGTCGCCGCCACCTTTGCCGCCTCGGCCCTGGCCTTGAGCTTCGCCGCCGTGGTTTCCGGTGCCGCCGCGCTGGGCCTGCTGATCGCCGTGGTGGCCACCGGCGTCGGCCTGATTGGCCCGGTCTTGTCGTATGAACTGCTGGAGCGCGACGGCGCAAGCCATGGCGCGCTGCTGGGCCGACAGGCCGCAGCGGGCAACCTGGGGCAAGCGCTTGGGTCGTTCAGTGCCGGTTCGCTCTTTGCCGTGCACCCCGCCGCACCTTTCGGTTTGGCGGCACTCATCTTGCTGTTTGGTGCAGGTGCCGCATGGCTGCTGTGGGGTGCAGCGCGCGACGACGAGATCGCGTTACAGGCCCGCTCTGAAAGGACGCCATGCCGTTAATCGCTCAAGCCCTTGAGTTCGGGCACAACCTGGGCATTCGCCGCTGGGCGGATCGCCTGTTTCCCTACGCCGACCGCTGGTGGTTTCCGCTGCTGGCAGGGGCTCTTTCAGCCTCGGCCACGTTGAGTCTGTCCGTGCCGGTGGTGCCGCTGCTCATCGCGTTGGTGGCGTTGAACCCACGCCGCTGGCGCGCCATCGTGCTGTGGGCTGTGCTCGGCAGCGCCACAGCGGGCGCGCTGTTCACCCACTTGATCGGGCATTTCGCGATGGCCTGGATCGACGAACGTCTGCCGCAACTGGTGGCCTCCAAGCACTGGCACTACCTGGTGTCGTGGGTGTCGAGTTACGGCTTCATCAGCCTGACCGGCATCGCAGCATCGCCATTCGCGCAGACGCCAGCGCTGATCCTCGCGGCGCTGCTCGGCTTGCCATGGCCTAAGGTATTTGGCGCACTGCTGCTCGGCAAAGGTTTGAAGTACGCCATCGTCGGATCGGTCACCGCGCGCACCACGGGCGCGGCTCAATTCGTCAAGACGTCGTGAGTCCCACCAACAAAGTGCATTACCAAGCTCATTCACTACCACCGGAGAAATCACAATGCGTAAATTCCTAGCCATCTTGTTGACCGTCGCCAGCCTGGGCCTCTCGGGCTGCGGCTACAACACCTTCCAAACCACGGACGAACAGATCAAGGCCAGTTGGTCCGAGGTGCTGAACCAGTACCAGCGCCGCGCTGACCTGATTCCGAATATTGTCAGCACGGTCAAAGGCGAGGCCAGCTTTGAGCAGGAGACGCTGACCAAGGTGGTCGAGGCGCGCGCCAAAGCCACCAGCATTCAGGCCACGCCAGAGTTGATCAACAACCCCGAGGCATTTCAAAAGTTCCAGGCCGCTCAGGGGCAGTTGACTGGGGCATTGAGTCGCTTGTTGGTCGTCAGCGAGAACTACCCCAGCCTGAAAACCAACCAGGGCTTTCAAGACTTGCGCGTGCAGCTAGAGGGCACTGAGAACCGCATCACCGTGGCCCGCAATCGCTATATCGGGGCCGTGAAGGACTACAACATCGCGGTGCGCGAATTCCCCAGCAACCTGACGGCCATGCTGTTCCGCTACACCGTCAAACCCACGTTCGACGTGGCGGACGAGAAGGCGATAGCAGTGCCGCCTAAGGTTGACTTCGGTGGCGCTGCCAAGAAACCCTGAGGCTGATGATGAACACGCCAACCATCACACGCACAGTGGCTAAGACCATGGGCCAAATGCTCATGCGCCTTGGCTTGCTGCTGGCTGTGACGCTCGGGTCCGCGCACGCTGCCGAGGCACTGGTCCCGGTGCCCCAACTCAAAGCACTGGTCACCGACCTCACCGCAACCCTGAACGCCGAACAGCGCGCGGGCTTGGAAGCGCGCCTGCGCGCCCTGGATGAACGCAAGGGCAGCCAACTGGCCGTATTGATTGTGGACACGACGCGACCCGAGGCCATCGAGCCCTACGCCTTGCGCGTGGCCGAGCAATGGAAGCTCGGGCGTAAAAAAGTTGACGACGGCGCGATCCTGCTCGTGGCCAAGAGCGACCGCACGGTTCGTATCGAGGTGGGTTACGGCTTGGAGGGGGTGCTGAACGACGCCACCAGTCAACGCATCATCAGCGAAGCCATCGTGCCCCGCTTCAAGCAGGGCGACTACTTTGGTGGCATTGACAGTGGCGTTGACCGGATGATCAAACTCATTGACGGAGAGGCGCTACCGGCAACGCCCGCTCGGCCCGTAAATCCGCAGGCTGATCTTGGACGTCTGGCGCCTCTGTTGCTGGTGTTAATCGTTGTTGTCGGCGGGGCATTGCGTACGGCGCTTGGGCGCCCAGTGGGTGCCGCCGTCGCTGCGGGGGCGGCTGGCGTGGTCGTCTGGTTCATCTCCGGTGCCCTCGTTGTTGCGGTGCTCGGCGCGATGATGGCCTTTTTGGTGACCCTGATGGGTGGTGCATCGGGCTTGCGTGGCGGCTGGCAGGGGCATGGTGGTGGCCACTACCGGGGCGGTGGGTTCGGGGGCGGCGGGTTTGGCGGTGGGGGAGGCGGCGGCTTCGGGGGCGGCGGCTCCTCGGGAAGGTGGTAACCATGAACATCCAACGACTCACCAAGCATTTACTGGCCTCGCACTGGCGCGTGCGGCGGGCATTTCCACCCGCCACCGTGACGGCCATCGGAGAAGCCATCCGTGCTGCGGAGCAAGGCCATGACGGCGAGATTCGTTTTGCGGTGGAAGGCGCGCTCGACCCCTGGTCGTTGCTGCGCGGTCAGACGCCGCGCGAGCGTGCCCTTGAGGTCTTCTCTCACCTGCGCATTTGGGACACGCAGCACAACAACGGCGTGCTGATCTACGTCTTGCTCGCGGACCATGCGGTAGAGATCGTCGCCGACCGCGGCATTCATGCCCACGAGACAACGGCGACCTGGGCGGCGATCTGCCGACAGATCGAAACGGCTTGCGGTCGGGGAGAGTACGAGGCAGGCGCGAAGGCGGGCATAGCAGCGGTGGCGCAGGCGCTGCGGCGGCATTTTCCGCGCCCGGACACACAGGGCAATGAGCTGCCCAACGAGGCCGTGCTGCTGTAGCGGCGAAATTCGATAGCTATTTTCTGATCAACCTAAGGAGAAAATCATGGACTGGCTGACACAAAACTGGACTTATTTACTGCTGTTTTTGGGCGTATTCCTGCTCATGCGCTTTAGCGGCATGGGCTGCGGAATGGGTGGCCGACGCGCTGAACCTGGGCACCGGCATGAAGCCGAACCTGCAAAAGACGAAGCGGTCACGGCGACCCCAACGACCGACCCGGTCAGTCTGCGCCCGGTCGATCCGGCATCCGCCGTGGCCACGGTTTACCAGGGGCGCGCCTATTACTTTGAGTCGCGCGAGAACCGTGAACGCTTCGAGGCCGCACCCGAGCAGTACGCCAGCGCCAAGAACACCGCCGCTGTAGATGACAGTCACAAAGGCAAGCACGGTCACGGCGGCGGGTGCTGTTGAGCGCTTCAAGCCGCTACGTCGCACCGAGCCAGATCAACCCCAACTGAAAAGAACAAAATGACGAACACCGCTCACACCCCAAGTGCTCACACCAGCCCGAGCAGCCCCGCCACCCCGACCTCGGCCATTGATCCCGTCTGCGGCATGAGCGTGCAGGCCGACCAGGCCGCCGCCCGCATGGACTATGGCGGCAAGCTCTACCTGTTTTGTTCGGCCCATTGCTTTCAGAAATTCAAGGAAGCGCCGCAACGCTACGCCGTCACCCCCGCTGTGACACCGACTGCTGCTGCACCGGTAGCCACCCCGGCATCCGCCCATCATGAGCAGGGCATGCCCATGCAGACGGCGCTGCGCCGCAATGAACAAGGCCAGGCCAAAGACCCGATCTGCGGCATGGTGGTGGACAAGGCCACGGCCTTGCGCACCGAGCGCGGCGGGCGCAGCTACTACTTTTGCAGCAGCGGCTGCCAGCGCACCTTCGAGTCGCCCGAGCAGGAGTTGAAGTCCATGCGCATGCGCGTCACCATCGCACTGACCGGCGTGCTGGCCCTGGCCATCATGCGCGCGGGCGCCTTCATCGCGCTGGCCACCGGTGCCACCATCATCACCTGGGTGCCGTTTGATGCGCTGCCCTGGTTCACCTGGGGCATGTGGCTGTTCTTGCTGGTTACGCCGGTGCAGTTCATCGGTGGCTGGAGCTTTTATGTGGGCAGCTGGAATGCGATCCGCAGCCGCTCCATCAACATGGACCTGCTGATCGCGCTAGGCACCACCGTGGCCTATGTGTACAGCGTGGCGGTGTTGTTCTTCCCCGAGGTGCTGCCGGTGAAGGTGGACGAGCGCGAGGTGTATTTCGAGGTCTCGGCGGTCATCATCGCCTTTGTGCTGCTGGGCAAGTACATGGAAGAGATCATCAAAAAACATTCGTCCGCCGCCGTGCGCAAGCTGCTGGACTTGAAGCCCGCCACGGCGAACGTGGTGCGCGGCGGTGTGGAGATGGAAGTGCCCGCCGAGAGCGTGATGGTGGGCGAGACCGTGGTGGTGCGGCCCGGCCAGCGCATTGCCACCGACGGTGTGGTGAGCGAGGGTGCCTCGGCGGTGGATGAGTCGATGCTGACCGGTGAATCCATGCCAGTGGAAAAAGCGGTGGGGGCCAAGGTGATCGGCGGCACGCTCAACCGCACCGGGGCCTTTCGCTTTGAGGCCACGCGCGTGGGGGCCGAGACCGCGCTGGCCCAGATCATCAAGATGGTGGAGGACGCGCAAACCAGCAGCGCGCCGATTCAGCGCTTGGCCGACGAGGTGACGCGCTACTTTGTGCCCGCCATCGTCATCACCGCCGTGCTGGCGTTTGCAGGTTGGTGGCTGGCGGGCAATTTTCCGCAGGGGCTGCTGGCGTTTATTGCGGTGCTGATCATTGCCTGCCCCTGCGCCCTGGGCATTGCCACGCCGGCTGCGCTAATGGTGGGCGTGGGGCGCGGCGCGCAGGCGGGTATTTTGATTCGCGGTGGCGAGATTTTGGAGCGCGCGCAAAAGCTGAACACCGTGGTGTTCGACAAGACCGGCACGCTGACGCGCGGCCAACCGGCGCTGACCGACGTGCTGGTGCAGCCTGGCTTCAGCAAGGAGCAGGCGCTGCGTCTGGCGGCGGGCCTGGAAGCCGGGTCTGAGCACCCACTGGCCGAGGCCATCGTGGTTGGTGCGCGCGAGGCGAACGTGACGCCCGCGCCGGTTGAAGGTTTCGATTCCGTGCCCGGCCACGGCGTGCAGGGCCGCATTGAAGGTGCCAAGGTGCTGTTCGGCAACCGCCGCCTGATGCAGCGCGAGGGCGTGGACATGGCCGCTGTGCAAGCCGAGATGGAGCGCCTGGAGGGCGACGGCAAGACCGCCATGCTGCTGGCCAGCGGCGGCAAGCTGGTGGCGGTGATCGCCGTGGCCGATACGGTGAAACCCGAAGCGCAGGAGGCCATTGCCGCGCTGCGTGCCGAGAAAATTGAAGTGATCATGCTCAGCGGCGACAACCAGCGCACGGCTGACGCCATTGGCCGCCTGTTGGGCATAGACCGCGTGATTGCCGAGGTTCTGCCGTCGGACAAAGCCAAGGTGATCAAGGACTTGCAGGCCCAGGGGCGCGTGGTGGCGATGGTGGGCGACGGCGTGAACGACGCACCCGCGCTAGCCACGGCGGACATCGGCATCGCCATCGGCTCGGGCTCGGACGTGGCCAAGGAGACCGGCGGCATCATCCTGGTCAAAAGCGATGTGCGCGACGTGGTGGCCGGCATCCGCCTGTCGCGCGCCACCATGCGCACCATCAAGCAAAACCTGTTCTGGGCCTTCATCTACAACAGCATCGGCGTGCCGATTGCGGCGCTCGGCTTCTTGAACCCCATAATCGCGGCGGCGGCCATGGCCCTATCGTCGCTGTCGGTGATCGTCAACTCGGCCCTGCTCAAGCGGGTCAAGCTGGACCAGGACTAAGACGCTGAGCCCAAAATTCTCCAGGAGAACCATGGAACGAGACCCATGTGGACGCATTCTCATCATGACGGTATTGCTGTGTTTGCTCTGGGGTTGTAGTACCCCGGCCAACTATGGGGGGCGGGGTCAGGAAGACGCCTTGCCATTCGGATGGGAGCGGATCGGGCGCGCTGCAAAAAACGCAGCGCTGGCACGCGAAACCTGGGTTCCCGTGGTTGGGGCTCTGGCCTTGCAGATCGGCGATGCCGACAAAAAGCTGCAGTCATGGGCGGCACAGCAAACCCCGGTGTTCGGATCCCAGCGCAACGCTGATCGGATGAGCGACGGTCTGAAGCTGACCTCAAGCAGCCTGTGGGTGGCCTCTGCCCTGGCGCCCGCGCCCGGCGACGAAGAAGGGAAGTGGCTG
>JANPNG010000380.1:0-45308 GCA_031427355.1 Hylemonella sp. | reverse complement strand
TGATCAAGCCGGCACGGGGCCCCTGCAACTGGTGGCTCATGCCGCCCGTGCCCCAGATTTGCACGTTCAAGTCTTTGTCAAAACTCTCCACCGCTTTGCGAATGGCCTTGCCCAGGTTCAAGCAGCGCTGACCAGAAGGCACGGGGTACTGCACCACATTGACGGCGAAGGGAATCACCGGGCAAGGCCAAGCGCCCTTCACCGGGTCTTGTTCGCCGCACATGAGCGACAGCGGCACGGTCAGGCCGTGGTCCACATCCATCTTGTTAACGATGGTCAGGTCAAAGTCCTGCTGAATGACGGACTGCGCAATGTGCGCGGCCAGCTCAGGGTGGCCCTGAACCACGGGCACGGGGCGCGGGCCCCAGCCTTCGTCCGCCGGCTGGTAAGACGCCGCCGTACCAATGGCAAAGGTGGGAATCATGTCCAGACTAAAAGCCGTGGCGTGGTCGTTGAAGACCAAAATGATGACGTCAGGCTTGTTGTCCTTGAGCCATTGCTTGGAGTACTCATAGCCCTTGAACAGCGGCTGCCAATAGGGCTCGTGCGTCTTGCCCAAGTCCATGGCCGCGCCGATGGCAGGGACATGAGAGGTGAAAACGGATGCGGTTATTTTTGCCATAGTGATACCTTGCGGGACAGACCAAGAATTGCAAAGCAATTTTGCTCTGTCCTCAACTGATTAATGTGATTAGAGAGCGCCCGATCCTGAGCCCTGTGGCTGGTTCTGCGCCTGCGCATCGCCGTCTTCGCCGACCACGCGGTTGCCTTTGACCGAGCGGCCACCGGCGATCATCATGTCGCGGTATTCCTCTTCGGTCTTGCCGGTCATGGAACCCGCCATTTGCTGGAAGCTCTTGCCCAAAGTAGCGCCGAGTTTGGCCAAGAAATAAATGTTGCCGCCCACCGCGATGCAGCGGTTGAGGTCACGCGCCAGCACGGCCTGCTTTTGCTCCTCCGTCATGGGCCACTCGTCCAGGTAGGCGCGTTGATCGGCCTTGAATCGCTCACGATTCGGGGCCGTCATGAGCGACATGCAGAACTGGTTCAGGTGGTAGCCCAGGCGGGATTGTTCGGCATCAAAAATCGTGGTGCCGGGCACGTCGAGGTAGGGTTTGTCGAGGGACATGATTTAGCTCCAGTACAAGCGCATGGGGTTATCGACCAGCAGCTTATGTTGTAACTCAGCCGTCGGGGCGATAGAGGGGATGAAGTCCACCAGCAGGCCGTCGTCGGGCATGTGGTTCTTCAGGTTCGGGTGCGGCCAGTCGGTGCCCCACAGCACGCGGTCGGGGAAGTTCTCCACCAACGTGCGGGCAAACGGCACGACATCGCGGTAAGCGTGTTGTTCACCGTTCAGGGCGGGTGGGCCACCCTCACTCAGGCGCTCGGGGCAGGTCACCTTGCTCCAGATGTTGGTGTGCTCACGCATCATCTTCAAAAACAGCGCGAACTCAGGGCCATCGACCGGCTGGGTCACGTCGGGGCGGCCCATGTGATCCACCACCAGGGTGGTGGGCAGTGCGGTGAAAAAGTCGTACAGCTCGGGCAGATCGACCGCCTCAAAGTAAATGACGATGTGCCAGCCCAGCGGTGCAATGCGGGCCGCGATGTCTTGCAGCACTTCACGCGGGGTGAAGTCGGCCAATCGTTTAACGAAATTGAAACGCGTGCCACGCACACCGGCAGCGTGCAGGGCTTGTAGCTGGTCATCGCTAACGTCGTGGCCCACGGTGGCCACACCACGGGCCTTGCCGCCGGAGTTGACCAGCGCATCGACCAGCGCACGATTGTCCGTGCCGTGGCAGGTGGCCTGCACGATCACGTTTTTGTCAAAACCCAGGTGGTCGCGCAGGGCAAAGAGTTGCTCTTTGGAGGCGTCGCACGGGGTGTACTTGCGCTCGGGGGCGTAGGGGAAGACGTCGCTGGGGCCAAACACATGGCAGTGCGCATCGACGCTACCTGCGGGCAATTTGAACTGGGGTTTGGAGGGGCCGCTGTACCAGTCGAGCCAGCCGGGGGTTTTGGTGAATTTCATATTTCTTTTTCAGTCGGGTTTGATATTGGCCTCGCGCACCAGTTTTTCATAGCGCTGGCGCTCGGTGCGGATCAGGGTGGCAAACATCTCGGCGCTGCCGGGTATCACTTCACCGCCGACGGCTGTCATGCGTTCGCGTACGTCTTTGGTTTGCAGGGCTTTTTGCACTTCGTCGTGGAGCTTGGTAACGATGGCTTTGGGCGTGGCGGCGGGGGCGACAAAGCCGTACCAGACCGAGGCCTCAAAGCCGGGGAAGCCGGACTCGGCCAGGGTGGGCACGTCAGGGTAAATGGCCGATCGGTTGGGGCTGAGCACGGCCAACACTTTGAGCTTGCCGCTCTTCACATGGGCTTGCACTTCCAGCGCATTGACGGCCACCAGCGGCACTTGCCCGCCAATCACATCGGTGATGGCCTGCGAGCCGCCCCGGTAGGGCACATGCTGCAAGCGGATGCCCGCAGCGAGCTCGAAAAACTCCACCGCCATGTGGGGCGTGGAACCGTTACCAGGGCTGCCAAATGCAAGACTGTCGGGCTTGGCCTTGGCGGCGGCGATCAGGCTGGCCACATTGGCAAAGGGTGCATTGGCATTGGCCGCAATCACCACCGGCACGCGCCCTACCAGAGACACCGCCACCAGATCACGCTCGGCATCAAACGGGGCGGGCTGGTACAGCGCCATATTGGCGGCCAGGGCGTTGGCGGCCAGCATCAGGGTGTAGCCATCAGGCGCGGCGTCAATCACCGACTTGACGGCGATGTTGGTGCCTGCGCCGGGTTTGTTGTCCACCACGAAGGGCTGGCCCAGGCTGGTGGTCAGCGCTTGGCCCACGGTACGGGCCACGATATCAACCGCGCCACCTGCGGTGTAGCCGACCACGATCTTGACGGGCTTGGTGGGGTAGGTTTGAGCGGTGGCTTGCAGGGGGCTGGTGAGGGCTGCGACAACCACAGCGCAGGTCAAGGTCACTCTGTGTGAGGTTTTAATAATGGTGGCAAGCATGGTGATGGACTAGTTAAGGTTTGGCCGTGCCGCGCAAGCCGGACTTGTCGATGATGGACTGCAAGAGGCCGCTGGTTTTGGTTTGTTTAGCAAACTGCTTCAAGTAAGGCAAACCTGCCTCGCGCCCCTTGGGCACAGCCACGGCCAGATGCTCTAGCCCCCAGCGTCCGTCCAGAATGCGAAAGCCCGGCAGGCCGTCCCACATTTCAAACAGGATGGCTTTGTTGGTGGCGAAGGCGTCGAGCTGGCCTTGCTTCAACAGCTCTGCGACCACTTGCAACGAAGGCACAGGAACCACCTTGGCTAATTTGTAGTCGCGCAATAAAGTGCCCTGGGAAGTACTGCCCTGCGCCACGCCAATCCGCATGCCTACGCGGTCGGCATCGGCTGCGCTTTGCATGGCGCTGCCAGGGGGCACCAGATAGCCCAGCTCCAGGTCAATCAAAGGGGCGGTGAAGTCCACGTCTTTGGCGCGTGCCGGGCTGGCATTGGTGAAGGTGAAGTCCACCGCACCCACCTTGAGCGCGTCCACCACTTCGGCAACACGTTGGTATTGCACCGGCTCAAACGGCACACCGAGTTGGCGCGCCAGCTCACGCCCCAAATCAAGCGCCACGCCGACCTTCTCACCCGTCTTGGCATCCGTCACCATGGAGGTGGGGCTGCCGGGGTACACCCCAACCCGTAACTTGCCGGTGGGGGCCAAAGCCAGGCGGACTTGCGGATCGACGGTGGGTGCGGGCGCGGCACAGCTCACCAATAGCGCTGCAAGCAGCAACGTGGTTGAGAGGGCGCGGCGGCGAAGCAGGTTCACGGGGATAGCCTCATTGAAGTTAGTGCTGCCGTTCGGGCTGAGCTTGTCGAAGCCTTGCAGCCCCTTCGACAGGCTCAGGGTGAACGGAATTTTTCCCAATCAACATTTTTAATTGCAGTCTCAGTCGATGTACTTCAGCCCCAGCTTGGCCAAAGGTTCGCGGAAGTTGTACATGTCCAAGCCCAGCACGCCAGCGGCCAACTTGGCGCGTTTTTCGCCTTCAAGGGCTTCGCGCGCTTCAGCGGCATCCGCCACCTTTTGCGCCCAGGCGGCGGGCACCACCACTACACCGTCGTCGTCGGCAATCACCACGTCCCCCGGATTGACCTGCGCACCAGCACACACCACAGAAATGTTGACCGAACCCAAGGTCGCCTTGATCGTGCCCTTGGCGCTGATGGCGCGGCTCCAGACCGGGAACTGCATGGCGGTCAGGTCTTTGATGTCGCGGCAGCCGCCATCAATCACCAGACCTTTGGCACCGCGTGCCTTGAACGAGGTGGCCAACAGGTCACCAAAGAAACCATCGGTGTTGTCGGCGGAACAGGCTGCGATCACCACGTCACCCGGTTGAATTTGCTCGGCCACGACGTGCATCATCCAGTTGTCGCCAGGGTGAAGCAGCACCGTCACCGCTGTGCCGCACATGTGCGCGCCGGTGTAGATCGGGCGCATATAAGGCTTGGTCAGGCCAACCCGGCCTTGCGCCTCGTGAATGGTGGCCACGCCAAAGCGTGAGAGTTTTTCGACGGCAGCTTTGTCCGCACGAACGATGTTGCGTTTGACGATTCCGAGGGTGGTCATGATTTACAGGCCTTTCTTTTTCAATGATGCGTCCAGTCGTGAGAACACGCGGCGCGCGTTGCCTTCATAGACCTTGTGGCGATCATCGCCCACCACAATGGTGGACGCTTCGATGTAGCGCTTGGTGTCGTCGTAGTAATAGCCGGTCTCGGGGTCGATGCCGCGCACCGCGCCGATCATTTCGCTGGCAAACAGAATGTTGTCCACCGGGATCACCTTGGTCAGCAGGTCAATGCCGGGCTGGTGATAGACGCAGGTGTCAAAGAAGACGTTGTTCAACAGGTGGTCTTTGAGCAAGGGTTTTTTCATCTCTTGCGCCAGACCACGGAAACGCCACCAGTGGTAAGGCACCGCACCGCCGCCGTGGGGAATGATGAACTTCAGCGTGGGAAAGTCTTTGAACAAATCGCCCTGGATCAACTGCATGAAGGCCGTGGTGTCAGCGTTCAGGTAGTGCGCGCCAGTGGTGTGAAAGCAGGCGTTGCAACTGGTGCTGACGTGAACCATGGCGGGAATGTCGTACTCCACCATTTTTTCGTAGATCGGGTACCACTGCTTGTCTGTCAGCGGTGGACTGGTCCAGTGACCACCGCTCGGATCGGGGTTCAGGTTAATGCCGACGTTGCCGTATTCCTTCACGCATTTTTCCAGCTCGGGGATGCAGGTCTTGGGGTCCACTCCGGGTGACTGCGGCAGCATAGCGGCCGGGATGAAATGGTCGGGGAACAACTGGCTCACGCGGTAGCACAGCTCATTGCAAATCGCGGCCCAGGTGCTTGAGACATTGAAGTCGCCGATGTGGTGCGCCATGAAGCTGGCGCGCGGGCTGAAGATGGTGAGGTCTGAGCCGCGCTCTTTCATCAGGCGCAACTGGTTGGTCTCGATGGACTCGCGCAACTCGTCATCGCTGATTTTCAGGTCGGCCACTTTGGGCTTCAACGCCGGGTCTTTGATGCCTGCGATTTGTTGGTTGCGCCAGGCTTCCAGCGCCGGGGGGGCGGTGGTGTAGTGGCCGTGGCAGTCGATGATGATGGGGGGTTTCTTCATGCAAATTTCTCCAATGATGTGTGAGGCTATTCGGTCAGGCAATTCGGTCAGGGTTCAGTGGTTCAGGGTTCGGGTAAGTTCAGACCGGCTCCATGCCGTGGCGGTGTTTGACGGTCTCTGTTTCAGGGCCATTCATGGCGGCCAGCATGGCACGCACGGCATCGGGCTGTTGGCTGGTGGCGCACACGCCGCCGGAAAACGTGGTCATGATCTGGATGGTGGGCGGCAGCGGCCCCAGAACGGTAATGCCCGCTAGAGGCAAGAGTTCGCTCAGTTGCTGAAATCCCAGCTCCACCTCGCCCTTGGCCACGAGAGAGCCCACAGGCACACCGGGCGGCGCGGTGACAAGGAGCGCCTTGATCTGATCCGCAATACCCCAGCGCTCGAACAGCTGGGCCAGCGCCACACCGCTGGGGCCGGTGGAGTAACTCAGGCTGCGTGCTGCCAGCACGGCTTGTCGCACCGCTTCCTCATCTGATATGTCGGGCTGCGGGGCACCTTCGCGCACCGCCACGGCCACGCCTGAGCGCACCATGTCCACACGACTGCCGGGCAACATATGGCCGCTGGCAATCAGCTTGTCAATGGCGTCAGCAGAGAGAAAGACGGCGTCAAACGGCTCCCCTGCTTGCACACGCTTGGCGGCATCCACCCCGCCCACAGCCTCAACGTCCAGCGTCACCCCGGCGCTGCGCTGGTAGGCCTCAGCCAAGTCGTTGAGCAACAGGCGCGTTGCCATGGACGAAATGCCTTTGATGGTGGTGGTCATGGTGTGTGCAGGACTAGGTTTTGATTCAGGCTGCGATTGTCAACCCAAGTGAGGCGCTTGGGCCAAAAAATAGGCCACTAGCTGATATGCATTATTGTTATAGTTAAACTTAAGCTATACAAATTAAAACAAAAACTAACTCCCCCGCAACCTCCACGTAACGCCCCCATGGATCTGAAACAAATCGAATCGTTTGTACGCGTGGCAGAGCTGGGCAGTTTCACCCGCGCCGCCACGGCGTTAGGCATGGCCCAGCCCCTGTTGAGCCGCCACGTGCGACAGCTGGAGGTGGAGTTGCACCAGACCTTTTTACTGCGCAATGGCCGTGGCGTGTCACTCACCGAAGCCGGGCAAGTGCTGCTGGAGCATGGGCGCGGCATCCTCCACCAAGTCGCCCTGGCCCGCGAAGAGCTGGGCTCAGTGCGCGGTGCGCTGGCCGGTCATGTGTCGATTGGCCTGCCACCTAGCCTGAGCAAGCTGATCGCCGTGCCGCTAATCAAGGCCTTTCGCGCAAGTCTGCCGCAAGCCCAGCTCACGCTGACCGAGGGCTTCTCCGTGCCCATGGTCGAAGGCCTTCGCGCCGGGCGCATGGACATCGCCCTGCTCTACAACCCCGCACCCGCGCCCGATCTGGAAATCAGTGTGCTACATAAAGAAGCACTGGTATTGATATCGGCCAAGGGCACGCCGATGACGCCAAAAAAAAGAATCACCTTGGCTGCGGTGGCCACCCTGCCCCTGATCGTGCCTAGCCGCCCCAACGCCTTTCGCATCCTGATCGACACCGAGATGATGCGCATCGGCTGCAAGCCAATCATCACGCTAGAAATTGACGGCCTCAACGCCATCCTCGATCTGGTCAAAGAAGGCATGGGCCACGCGGTACTGCCCGCCTACACGCTGCGCAACTTTGCGTCACCGCACCCTTTCAGCACGCGAAGCATCGTGCAACCCCAGTTGCTGAGCCAACTCACCCTTGTGGGCTCAGCGCGTCGGCCCACCACGGAGACACATCAGGAGGCCATTCGGATTACTCGGAAAGTGGTTTTGAAGGCGATTCAGAATCGACGAGAAGCCATCTCTTCGCAAGACTGCAACCACCATCCATCTGAGCCAGCACACCCGCCACCTCGTTCCTGGTCAACACACAGGCCGGGAGTATCGCGCCACTACTGATCATCAAAGTGGCCCGCAGTTCACTACGGTGTTAACGCGCAAATGGCGCCCGTGGCAACCTACGTTCCAGAGCCACATTTCTGCTGCCGACATTTTGGAGCTGTCCGAACAGGAGCGCAGAACAAGCCCAGCTTTTGCACACTGAATTTCAGGGCAAAATGATGGCCGGTTCTTATTTCAACAACACCGGAGACAGCATGAACACTTCTTTCAAATCATTGCTCGGCAGCCTCGTTCTGGGTGCGGCCACGCTGAGTTCAGCGCAACCAACCGTGCCGATCTTTGGCCTGGTTGAATTGAGCGGCGCGGGCACGACATCGGGCACTAATTTTGACAACGGCATCAAGCTGGCGGTCAAAGAAATCAACGCCGCTGGCGGCATCCTCGGGCGCAAGATCAACTACCAGTCCAGCGACACCCAATCCAACCCCGGCGTGGCCAAGGCGCTGGCGCAAAAAGCGGTGGATCAAAACGCTTACGTGGTCATGGGCCCAGTGTTCTCTGGCTCCATCATGGTGAGCATGGCCGAGACCAAGCGCGCGGAGATTCCCAACTTCACCGGTGGTGAAGCAGCGGGCATCACCCAGCAGGGCAACCCCTACATCTTCCGCACCTCGTTCACGCAGGCCACGGCCATGCCAAAAATAGCCAACTACATTCGCGACACGGTGAAGGCCAAAACCGTGGACGTGATCTACGTGAACAACGACTTCGGCAAGGGTGGCCTGGACATGATCAAGAAGGCGCTGGAGGCACGCGGCATCGCCGTGGCCAACGCCCTCTCCACCGAATCAGGCCAGGTGGACTTCAGCGCGCCGGTGCTCAAGGCCAAGCAATCCGGCAGTGACGCGGTCTTTGTTTACAGCAACGAGGAAGAGTCAGCCCGTGCCCTGCGCGAACTGCGCAAGCAGGGCTACACCAAGCCCGTGATTGGCGAGACCGTGTTGACCAGCCAAAAGGTGATTGAGCTGGCCGGTGAAGCCGCCAACGGTGCCGTGGCCCACGTCGGCCTGACAGCGGACGCGCCGCAGCCGCTGATCCAAAAATTCAACGCGGCTTACCAGGCCGAGTACAAATCCAAGTCCGATCACAACGGCCTCAAGGGCTACAGCGGCATGTACATCGTCAAAGCTGTGACCGAGAAAGTTGGCAAGTTTGACTCGAAAGCGTTTGCTGCGGCGATGAAGGGCATAACGCTGTCCGTGAAAGACCACCCCGGCATCTTGCTGGACGTGAGCTTTGACCAGCACGGCGACCTGGATCGCGACAGCTACATGACCAAGGCCGAGGGCGGCAAGCAAGTGGTGAGCGCGATTTTGCCACCTGTGAACAAAAAATAAGCCCTACAGATGATCGACGTCATTGAGCGTATGACGCCAACAGGCCTGCCTCAATGAACGTCGATTTTTCCATCTACGCCCAGCCCAAGGTGGATTGCCACTGCCATGTGCTGGACCCGAGCGGTTTCCCCTATGCCCCTGATGTGCTCTACCGGCCCGAAGGGCAGGAGACCGGATCGGCGGATTATTTTGCGCAGGTGCTGGCTACCTACGGCGTGCAGCACGCGCTTCTGGTCGGCCCCAACTCGGGCTATGACACGGACAACCGCTGCTTGCTGGACGCCATTGCCCGAGGTCAGGGGCGCTTCCAGGGCATAGCCGTTGTTGCCAACCAAGCATCCGCCGACGAACTGCAGTCGCTCAAGGCGCAAGGCATCGTCGGTGTGGCGTTTAACTACTCGTTGCACGGGCTGGACTACTACGCCGATACCGGGCCGCTGATGCAGCGCTTGGCCGATCTGGGGATGCTTGTGCAAGTGCAGGTGGAGCAGGCCCAGCTCAAGGCTTTGAGCACCGTGCTGCTGGATTGCGGTGCCAACATCTTGATTGACCACTGCGGCAGGCCCACGGTGGCCGAGGGCGTGGCGGGCGAAGGCTTTGCCGCCCTGCTGCGCTTGGCGGAATCAGGCCGCACCACGGTCAAGCTCTCGGGTTTTGCCAAGTTCTCTCAAGCCGATTTTCCGTTTGCCGACACCCTGCCCTTCACCCGCGCCCTGCTGGAGGCCTTTGGCCCTGCGCACTGCGTGTGGGCCTCGGACTGGCCATTTTTAAAAGCGCTCTATCGGCTGGACTACGGCCCGCTGCTGCAACTGTTCGCGCAAGCCGTGCCGGATGCCGCCATGCGGCACGAGATTCTTTGGCGCACGCCACAACGACTGTTTGGCTTTGCGCCCAAGGGAACATGAATAAACACAACACTCTCCTCTTTAGGTTGACCACTGGCTTGGCCGTGTCGCTGCTGGTCGGCGTAACGCTGCCACTGGCGCAGGCTCAAACCCAGTACCCCAGCAAACCCATCCGCATGGTCGTGCCCTTCACCCCCGGCGGCAGCACCGACATCTTGGCGCGCGCCATTGGGCAAAAGCTCACCGATGCCTGGGGCCAGCCGGTAGTCATCGACAACGTGCCCGGTGCGGGCGGCTCGCTGGGGGCCGACAAAGTCGCCAAGGCTGCTGCTGACGGCTACACCCTGCTCATGGGCCACATCGGCACGCTGGCCGTCAACCCCTCGCTCTATCCCAACCTGCCCTATGACCCGGTCAAAAGCTTCGCCCCGGTGGCCTGGGTGGCGCGCGTGCCCAATGTGCTGGTGGTGAACCCCGGCGTGAAGGCAAACAACGTGCGCGAGTTGGTGGCACTGGCCAAGGCCAAACCAGGGCAGCTCAACTACGGCTCGGGCGGCAATGGCAGCGCGGCCAATTTGGCCACCGAGTACTTCAAACTGCAAACGGGGACATCGCTGCTGCACATCCCTTACCGGGGAACGGCACCCGCCATCACCGATTTGATGGGGGGGCAGATTCAGGTGCTGTTCACCGGTGCACCGGCAGTCATGGGTCAGATCAAGAACGGGCAATTGCGCGCACTGGCCGTGTCAAGCCCGCAGCGGCTGGCAGCACTGCCCGATGTGCCCACCGTGGCCGAGTCAGGGTACAAAGATTTTGAAGCGGATCAGTGGTACGGGGTGGTGGCCCCGGCCGGCACGCCTGCGGCCATTGTGAGCAAGCTCAACGCCCAGATCAACCAGGCCTTGAACTCGCCCGAGCTGAAAGTGCGCTTGACGAGCGAGGGGGCAGTGGCCACTTTCGGCACGCCCGAGGTGTTTGGTCAGCACATTGCACGCGAGATTGTGCGCTGGCGCTCGGTGATTCAGGGCGGAAGAGTCCGCGCTGATTGATTATTGAAGTCGGAAGTTCGTTTCGTAAGAAATCGCAGCGCCCGACATGGTGTTTTGCAGACGCTCGATGGCGCGACTGTGGCGGCTGCCGTCTTGTGCGTCGCACTGGTGCTGACGGTGATGCTCCATCAAAGCATCCAGCTTGTTGCGGCAGGCGTCCAAAGTCCCGGCCAAGTGCAGCGCGATATAGGCCACATGGTCGGAATGGGTTTGGCGAAACTCATCAGACCACTGCTGGAAAAGTTGCCACTTGTAAGTGCCCTTTTCAGGGACTTTGATGGAATCTTGGTACATATCAACCGTTCAAATAGCTTTAAATTCGAGGCTTGGGGACGATTGACCCGTTTTGCGGGGTGGGTGTCCTTTAGCTTCGGCCTGGAGATATAGCGCGCGGGCTATTGAATCGGTTGACGTGAATTCTGAATTTTTTGGTGCAAATGCACCTGAACAGGGCAACTCGGTCGAGTTGAGGGCTATTTCTTGGCTCTGGCCGCCAGCAAAACATCCGCATAGTCTTGCCAGCGGGCATCCTTGTCCAGGTGCTTGAACAACCCCGCCGCCGCCTGATCGGCCACCCACTGCTGTTTGTCGGCGGTGGATGCCGTCATGAAGGGCTCGAACCCGGCCTCGCGCACGGTGTTGGCGGCCTCGCGCATTTCTTCGGCGCGGCGCTTGCCATGCTCCACCACGCGGCTGAAGAAGTAGGCCCCGGTTTGCTGCCAGTCGATGCTGGGGAAGGTCTCCTCCAGCGTGGGCAGCACATGGTCTTCCACGCCGTAGTGGCGGGCGGTGGCGTAGCTCTCAATCACCAGCGCCTCCATGCCCTTGATCATCACGCTGCGACACATCTTCATGGCACTGGCGATGCCGATTTTTTCTGAGACGGCTTTGGCGTCCATGTCCCAGGCCATGAGCCGCTGCGCCAGCTCCGCCGCGCACGCGCCGCCCAGCAGTAGCGGCACGCGAATGCCGTAGGGTGGCACCGAGGTCATGACGCCCGCCTCCACATAGTGACCACCCGCCGCGTCAATCAAGGCCGCGCACTGCTGCTTGGTGCCGGGTGAGGCGGAATTGAGGTCGAGGTAAACAGTGCCGGATCGCAGGTGCTGTGCCGCGCCCTGCGCCACCGCCAGCGTGTTGGACGCGGTGACGGCGGAGACGATGAAGTCGCTGGCCTCGCACAGCGCTTGCATGCCTGAGTGGGCGGTGACGCCAAGGCGTGCTGCATGGGCCAGCTCGTCGGCCTGCGTGGCTGCGTTCACAAACTTCACATCCCAAGCACCGACGCTATTCACACCGGGCTTGGCTTTGAGGCCCGCGCTAAAGGTCTTGCCGACCTCGCCGTGACCGATGACGCCAACGTGATTCAGCTTCATTTATTGCTTTCCAATTTTGGCGCGGGTGATCACCTCACCCCAACGCTTGATGTCGTTGTGCAGAAGTGCTGCGGCTTGCTCGGGCGTGCCGGGTTGCGGGTCCAAATTCAGCTCGACCAGACGTTTGTGCACTGCCGGGTCGTTCAAGGCCGCGTTGATTTCTTTGTTGAGTCGAGCCACCACGTCTTTGGGCGTGCCCGCAGGCACTGCCAGGCCGTTCCAAGAGGATGCGACATAGTTGGCAACGCCCGCCTCTTTGGCAGTGGGCACATCGGGCAGCGCTTTGGAACGCTTAGCACCCGTCACGGCCAATGGCCTCAAGGCGTTGCCTTTGATTTGCGACAGCAGCGGGCCGAGGATGTCAATCCCCGCGTCGATCTGCCCGCCACGCAGGGCGTTGATCACCGGCGGCGTGCCGTTGAAGGGCACGATCTGGATGTCCAGCCCCGTGGCCGACTTGAACAACTCTGCCGCCAAATGTTGGGTGGTACCAATGTTGGGCGTGCCGATATTAAGCTTGCCGGGATTGGCCTTGGCATAGGCGATCAGATCGGCCAGGGTTTTGAATTTGCCGCCCTCGGCGCTGACGATCACCAAGTCCAGCGCGGCCAGCGGGGCGACAGGGATGAAGTCTTTCACCGTGTCAAAGGGCAGGCTCTTGAACAGCGACTCGCTCACCGCCGTGCCACTGGAGATGAGCAAAATCGTATGACCATCGGGTGCCGCCTTGGCCACGATCTCACCCGCCACGATACCGCCCGCGCTGGGCTTGTTGTCAATGACCACGGGCTGGCCCAAGGCCTCTGCCATTTTTTGGCCAACGGCACGAGCCGTCAGATCCGCCGCGCCGCCTGCGGCGTTGGGCACCACGATCTTGATGGGTTTGCTGGGGAAAGCGCTTTGCGCTTGTGCCGACCAAGCACCCAAGCTCAACACGGTGGCAACCAGGACACTCAAAAACGGTTTTTTTGGCATTTTATTCACCTTAATTATTGACAAATATGGCTGAAATCATTTAAACACTAGCGTAAGCAGCTACTTTATTGATAGCAACTGGTTCGTTTCAAATTCATCAACGCGCCACACCCAGCAGCTTGTCCAGCAGCTCGGGCTGATCGCGCAGCTCTTGTGCGGTGCCTGCATGCACCACCGTGCCTCGGTCCAGCACGGCTGCCACATCCGAGATCGCCAGGATGGCTTGCGGATGCTGCTCCACGATGATGGCCGACAAGCCTTCTTCCCGCGTGATGCGACGAATGGAGCGCAGCAGCTCCTGCACGATGATGGGGGCTAGGCCCTCAAGCGGCTCGTCCAGCAGCAGCAGTTTGGGGTTGAGCACCAAGGCGCGCCCCACGGCCAGCATTTGCTGTTCACCGCCTGAGAGCTGGGTGCCCAGATTGCCTTTGCGCTCGGCCAGACGGGGAAACATTTCATAGACTCCTTTAGGCGTCCACTTCCCGGGTCGGGCCACCGCGGTCAGGTTTTCATCCACCGTCAAAGACTTGAAGATGTTGCGCTCTTGCGGCACCCAGCCGATGCCCGCAGACGCGCGCAGGTGCAGGGGCAACTGGTGCAGCGCCACGCCGTCCAGCGTGATGCTGCCACCATGCTGGCGCGTGGCACCAGCCAGTGTGTTCATGAAGGTGGTTTTGCCAGTGCCGTTGCGGCCCAGCAAAGCCAGCGTCTGACCTTGGGACAGAGACAGCGACACCCCATGCAGCACCACGGCTTCGCCGTAGCCAGCGCTTAAATTTTCAACTTTGAGCAACTCAGACATGAGCCTCCTCCCCATGTCCCAAATACACCTCTTTGACGCGTGGGTCGTTGGCAATGGTGTCCGGGTCACCCTCGGTCAACACCGTGCCGTTGACCAGCACGGTCATGCGCTTGGCAAAGCTGAAAACCAGGTCCATGTCATGCTCAATCAACAGCACCGACACCTCGGCGGGCAGGGCCGCTACGGTTTGCAGCAGCTCTTCGCGTTCACCCGCAGGCACGCCGGCCACGGGCTCGTCCAGCAGCAGCACGCGCGGCTCGCAGGCCAGGGCGATGGCAATTTCCAGCAGGCGGCGTTTGCCGTAGGCCAGCTCACGGGTGACCTGGTTCATCACCTCGGTCAGGTGAAACTGCGCCAGCAGTTGCTCGCATCTCTCCGCCACACCCGGGCCTTTGCCCAGCGGCTGCCACCAGCGCGCACCCAGCCCCCGGTGCTGCGAGACGGTGAGCGCCAGGGTCTCTAGCGGCGTCAGCGAGTCAAACAACTGGTTGATCTGAAACGTGCGCACCATGCCGCGCTTGACGCGCTGGTGCGGTGCCAGGCGCGTGATGTCTTGGCCTTCCAGCACGATCTTGCCGGCACTGGGCTCCAGCACGCCGGTCAGCAGATTGATCAGCGTGGTCTTGCCCGCACCATTGGGGCCGATCAAGGCGTGGCGCGCGCCCTTGTGCAGGTTCAGCGTCACATCGTTGGTGGCGGTGATGCCACCAAACAACTTCACCAAGCCTTGCGCACTCAAAACGATTTCGGATGAACTCATGGCTTGCTCCCTCCGTTAGAGGAGAACCACGTCCAGGGACGCATCAATCTTTGACGGCCCACCAACACCAGTACGACCAGGAACAGGCCGATCCAGAACGTCCAGTACTGCGGCGTGATGGCAGAGATCACATCTTGCATCAGCTTGAACACCACTGCACCAGCCACGCCGCCATAGAGCCAACCCGTGCCGCCAATCACCAGCAGCAGCATGACATCAGCCGAGCGGTGAAACTCAAACACGTCGATGGAGGCAAAACCGCTGGTTTGCGCCATCAGCGCACCTGCCGCACCCGCAACACCAGCGGCCACGGTATAGACCACAGCCAATCGCGACGTGACAGGAATGCCAATGGCCATGGCGCGCAAGCGGTTGTCACGAATCGCCATCAAGGTAGCCCCAAACGGCGAGTGCACCAGACGGCGTGCCAGCACAAACAAGAGCAACAGAATCACCAGCGAATACCAGGCCGCCGTCTGCCCCTGCAAGTCAAACTCAAAGCGGCCCAGCAGCGGCCCCATCACCACGCCTTGCAGGCCGTCAGCACCACCGGTGAGCCAGTCCAACTTGTTGGCCAGCTCCATCAAAATCAGCGCCACGCCCAGGGTCACCATCAGCCGGGTCAAGTCACTGCCGCGCATGATGGTGAAAGAACACGCCGCGCCCAGCAGCGTTGCCACGGCTATGCCAAACAGCAGACCCACCAGCGGGTCGGGCATGACCAGTTTGGCAAACAGCGCGGCGGCATACGCCCCCATGCCAAAGAAGGCCGCGTGCCCCAGCGAGACGATGCCGGTGTAGCCCAGCACCAGATCCAGCGACACCGCAAACAGCGCCACGATGGCAATCTCATTGATGATGAGCGAATGTTTGGCCAAGAGCCAGGGTGAAGCCAGCGCCAGCAGCCACAGCACAGGCTCCCACAGCTTCCAGCGGCGGTTGTGCAACAAAGATTCGCGCGGCGTCATCATGATTTACCCCCTTGGCGCACAAACAGACCCTGAGGCCGCCAGATCAAAATCACAATCATCAGCCCATAAACAATGAAGGCCCCGAGCTTGGGGATGTAGTACTTGCCCGCCACGTCCGCAATGCCCAGCAGCAGCGCAGCCAAGAGCGGCCCAGTGATTGACGAGGTGCCGCCCACCGCCACCACGATCAGAAAATAAATCATGAATTTCAGCGGGAAGGTCGGGTCCAAGCCCAGCACCTCCGCCCCTAGCGCACCGCCCAGACCGGCCAGACCTGAGCCCACCGCAAAGGTCGAGAGGAACACCACATTCACATTGATGCCCAAGCCCGCCGCCACGCGCTGGTCATCCACCGACGCACGCAGTCGGCTGCCAAAGCGCGTGCGCGCCAACACGTATTGCAAACCCACCGTGAGCGCAGCACACACCACCACGATGAACAGGCGGTAGTGGCCCATGCCCAGCATCCACGCGCCCTCGCCCAATTCGGTGCGGCCCTTGAGCCATGGCGGCAGATGAACCATCTGCTGACTCGACCCCATGAAGTAGTCCATGCTGGCCACCGCCATGAAGGTCAGGCCGATGGAAAACAGCACCTGATCCAGGTGCGGCTTGGCGTACATGGGCCGATACAAGGTGCGTTCCAGCACCGCCCCCAGCAGCGCCACGCCCACAAAAGCAATCGGCAGGCACAAGAGAAACGGCACATCCAAACGCTGCATCAACAGCACTGTGATGTAGCCGCCCAGCATGGCAAACGCCCCGTGCGCCAGGTTGATGAAGTTCATCAAGCCCATGGTCACCGCCAGACCCACAGCGAGGATGAACAACAGCATGCCGTAGGCGATGCCGTCGAAGAGAATCGTCAGCATAATTGAACTCTGGTCATGTTTTTGACGCGCCTGACCGCATCGAATTTATCGTGGATCTGCTTGTCATAGAAAAGCTTTCGCTGGCGCATGAAGGGTTCTGTACATGGGGTGTTGGCGCATTTTACTGAGGGCCACCCGTCGTTCACTCAAAAATGAGCCCCAGTAGCCCGCCCTTAGCGCTCCTGCTCCACCCTGAGCCCCCAAGCCACGCGTGAACCCAGGCCCACCATCAGACCAACGGCCCAGAACACGACCGAGACACCCACTACCGCGCCGACCGTGCCAAACAACATCGGCATGAGCACGCTGGAACCGTTGAGGGACATGAGCCGCAAGCCCAAGGCCTCGCCCTGCCGGTCTTTGGGCGTGATCTGGTGCAGGATGCTCATGATCATGGGCTGTACCGAACCCAACACCAGACCCAGCAAGACCGAGCACAGGCCCATGGTCCAAGGCGATTGCATCAGAGGGTAAATGCCAAACAGGAGGGCCGTGAGCAGCATGGCCACGCTCATAACCACCCACTCGCGCAAATGCGCTGCAATTAAAGGCAGCACCAGCCGCACAGCGGCAGCGGCCAGCGCAAAAGCACCCAGCAAAGTGCCGATGATAGAAGCGCTAAAACCGCGCTCATGACCAATGACCGGGATGACGAAACTATGCACATCCCAGCACGAGGACATGAACCAGTTCACGAGCAGCAGGCGCTGCATCATGGGCACACGCAACAGGTCCCAGGAGTTGTGCGGCCCCTCTTGCGCCGAGCGGTGTGCCACGGGCAACTCCGGCGTGCATCGCACCAGCGCCCAGGAGGCCAAGGGCAGCAGGGCCATGACCATGAAGGCCACGCGGTAACCCGAGAGATCGCCCATCTGACCACCGATGAGTCCAGCGCCGTAATCAATGAGCAGGCCGACCAAAAAGGGGCCAAGAAAATTGGAGACGGCAGGGCCAATCGCCAACCAGCTGAACACCTGCTTGAGTTCAGTGGCATCACGCGCAGCATGGCCCACATGGCGTTGCAACGAAATGGCCGCTGCCCCGGTGGCACCGCCGGTGAGCAAGGCGCTGATGCACAAGACCGGGAAGATGGGGAACGCCATGGCCAGCCCGGCCCCGAATGAGGACGCCATGACGGCGTAGCGAATCGGGCGTTTGAGCCCATGTCGATCGGCATAGCGCCCCGCAGGCAAGGCCAAGAAGACCTGGGTCAGCGCGAACAAGGCCAACAGGAAACCCACCGCCAGCGGGCTATAGCCCTGCTTCAAAGCCAGCAGGGGAGCGGCCAGACGCGTACCCGCCATGCAGGCGTGCAGGCAGATGTGCCCCGCAATCAGTCGTGCCAGGGACATCAGCCCTCGTCCGCCTCTTTGTCCAACGGCAGCAGCGCTTGTGATTGCTCGTCGGGCAAGGCCTCGATCTGACGCAAGACGCGACCCATAGCGCGGCTGCGGGTCTCGGCGCTGCTCAGCGTATTGAGCACGGTCTCGGTTTGCGACTTGACCTTGGCCAGCACGTCACCAAACTTACCAAACTCGGTCTTGACCGCGCCCAGCACCTGCCACACCTCGCTGGAGCGCTTCTCCAGCGCCAGCGTGCGAAAGCCCATTTGCAAAGAGCTGAGCATGGCCAAGAGCGTGGTGGGCCCAGCCAGCGTGATGCGGTGCTCGCGCTGCAAGACCTCCATCAGGCCGGGGCGACGCAGCACTTCGGCGTACAGGCCTTCGGTCGGCAAAAACAAAATGGCGAAATCGGTGGTGTAGGGAGGCTCCACGTATTTCTCGGCGATGGACTTGGCCTCCAACCGGATGCGTGCCTCCAGCGCCTTGCCTGCGCTTTCGGCCCCGAGTACATCGGCGCGGCCCTGAGCGTCGAGCAAGCGCTCGTAGTCTTCGTTAGGGAACTTGGCGTCAATCGGCAACCACAGCGGCTCGCCGTTGTCGGATTTTCCGGGCAGCTTGATGGCAAAGTCCACTACATTTTTACTGCCAGGCCTCGTCGCGATTTGCACCGCGTACTGATCCGGCACAAACACCTGCTCCAACAACGCTGCGAGCTGCGCTTCACCAAACATGCCGCGGGTTTTAACGTTGGTGAGCAGGTGTTTGAGGTCACCCACACCTTGCGCCAGGGTCTGCATTTCACCCAGGCCCTTGTGCACCTGCTCCAGCCGATCGGCGACCTGCTTGAAGCTCTCGCCCAGCCGGGTCTGCAAAGTGGTTTGCAGCTTCTCGTCCACCGTGGCACGCATCTCATCGAGCTTGGCCGCATTGCTGAACTGGAGTTGCGCCAACTGCGCGTCCAGCGTTTCCCGCACCTCAGTCATGCGGCGTGCGTTGGCCTCGCTCACGGCTTGCAATTGCGTGGTGAGGGTGTCTGAGAGTGTTTTTTGCAGCAAGGCCAGTTGCTGGCCAAAGGCGTCAATCTGGGTGTTTTGCGTGCGGGTCGCCTCTGCACCCTGTTGCACCAGCGTTTGCTGGAAGGTAGCCAAGGTCTGCGTCAACTCTTGCCGCCCGCCACGCGAAGACTCGCTGATCTCGCGCCTCAGCTCGCGCTCCAGACGCTCGGTGTTGTCGTGCAGGGCGGTCAGCGTCTCGGCCTTGGTTTTGGCCTGCTCGGCCACCTGGGCCGCACCAGCGTCCGCCCTGCGCAAGCCCAACCAGAGCAGCACCAACACATTCAACAAGGCCAGCGCCAGCAAAGCCCAAAGCAATAAATCATTCAAACCAGTTTCCTCCAAGACTCTATTGTTGTTCAAAATACCGGAGGGCTATAGTGAACGATCAAACCAAGCCACCATGAACGATTACTTTCTTTTTATTTTTGGCGTTGTCTGCGCCGGCATTGGCGGCGAGCTATTTGTCAGAGCTGCGGTCGGCATGGGACGCTGGATGCGGGTGTCGCCCGGCATCATTGGCGCAACCTTTGCCGCGTTTGCGACATCGAGTCCGGAATTGTCCGTCTCGGTCAATGCGGCGATGGCGGGCAGGCCCCAGATTGCACTGGGCGACGCCCTGGGCAGCAACGTGGTGAATGTGGCCCTGATCCTCGCGCTGGCCTTGCTCTTTTCTGGCATTCAAACGCCGCGCGACAGCGTCAAACGGGATTTCCCGGTGGCCTTGCTGATCCCCATTCTCACGGCGGCTCTGTTTCTGGATGGTGAGTTGTCCCGGCTGGACGGCCTGTTGATGCTCGGCCTGTTTATCGTCTGGTTGGTGGCTGCTGTCATCACGGCGCGACAGCAACGCCCGGCTGAACAAGAGACACTTGGAAAACAAGAAAAAACAAGGACCGTGCTTGCAGGCGTGATCGGACTGGCCTTGCTGATGGTGGCCGGAAATCTCATTGTGGCGGGTGCCAGGAGCATCGCCCTCTCCTTTGGCATGGATGAATTCCTGATCGGCGCGACCATCGTGGCCGTGGGTACCTCCGTGCCAGAGCTCGCCACAACCCTCATTGCCAAGCTGCGTGGCCACGATGATGTCGGTCTGGGCACCATTCTTGGCAGCAATATTTTCAATGGCATCTTCATCGTGGCGGTGGCGGCTCTGATTCACCCCATCAACGTGGCGTGGCGTGAGATCGCCTTGACCCTGAGCTTTGGTTTCCTAGTCCTGGTATCGAGCTATCCCACACGACAAGGCTTGATCCAACGGTGGCGCGGTTTCCTGCTGTTGGCGCTCTATGCTGCCTATCTCGTAGCGCTCTTTCAGTTCCAGGTGGTCTGAGCGCCGTTAGCCCTGGGTGACACGGGCAGCGCGGGACCTTACGGCTTAAGTACCGCCGGATTCAAGGAGGTCAGGGCCTTGTTGTTAGTCAAAAATTGAATCAGGTTGTCTGCCGCCAGATTGGCCATCGCCAGCCGTGTGGGCACGCTGGCGCTGGCGATGTGCGGGGTTAACACCACGTTGGGCACGGTGAGCAAATCAGGGTGAACGGCGGGCTCGCCTTCAAACACATCCAGTCCTGCTGCGGCAATGCGTTTGTCGCGCAGGGCAGCAGCCAGCGCAGCGTCATCCACAATGCCGCCGCGCGCGATGTTGACCAGGGTGGCGGTGGGCTTCATCTGAGCCAGCTCGGCCGCGCCGATGGCGTGGTGGGAGGCCGCTGAGTACGGCAGCACCAGCACCAGATGATCCGCCGTTTTGAGTAACTCTTCTTTGCTGACGTAGCGGGCCTTACAAGTCGCCTCGCTCGCCGCGTCCAGGCGTGAACGGTTGTGGTAAATCACGTTCATGCCAAAGCCATGTGCACCGCGCCGGGCGATGCCTTGGCCGATACGGCCCATGCCCAAAATGCCTAGCGTGGCACCGTGGATGTCGGAGCCCGCGAACATGTCGTAGCTCCACTTACTCCACTTGCCTGCGCGCAGGTAATGCTCGCTCTCGGTCATGCGGCGCGCGGTGGCCATCATGAGGGCGAAACCGAAATCGGCAGTGGTCTCGGTCAGCACGTCTGGCGTGTTGGTGGCCAGCACACCGGCCGCCGTCATGGCGTCGATGTCAAAGTTGTTGTAACCCACGGCCATGTTGGCGCAGATTTTGAGCTGCGGGCACGCGACGATCACTTCGACGTCGATGCGGTCGGTGCCCGTGGTCAAGGCACCGACTTTGTCGCGCAGTTTATCGATCAATTGCGCCTTGGACCAGGTTTCATCGGTCTGGTTGGATTCGACGTCGAAGTGCTGCGACAGGCGCTCAAGAACTTCAGGGAAAACGGAGCGGGCGACGAGGATTTTGGGTTTGAACATGGTGCAAAACTTTCAAGGCTTAAGGTAAGGGATGCTCAACGGAGCAGCAGCCGGGTTGACGACCGATGTGGGGGCGACGGGCGCGTTGCCACGCTTGCTGCGCAAGGAATCAGGATGCCAGCCGAGCACAGTCAGCATCACAAAAAAACCGACCACATAGCCGAGGGCCACGTGCCAGCCGCCTTTGATCCAGGCTCCGACAGATTTGGCCTCAGGGTACATATTGGACAAGGCCACACCGGCAGAAGAACCGAACCAAATCATGCTGCCGCCAAAGCCGACCGCGTAAGCCAAAAAGCCCCAGTCGTAGCCATCCTGGCGCAGCGCCAGGGCCGTTAGCGGGATGTTGTCAAACACGGCGCTCAAAAAGCCCAAACCTAAAGCCGATGGCCAAGAAGGGTTGGGCAAATGCTGCACCGGCATCATGGCCGCGCACATCACCAGGGATAGCAAAAAAATACTGCCTTTGGTGGCGTCCGGCAGCAAACGCCAGTTGGGCCTGCGCCACGGGGTGGTCACCAGAATAGCCAGCCACACGGCCGCGCCAATCACGGGGAAGCGGGTGAGCAGATCGGGTTGCTTGAGGTTGCAATACACATTGGCGGCCACGGCACTGAGCAAGATGAGGGCAACGATGCACAGCCGCGCCCAGTGCACATGGGCCCCCACAGGGTTGTCCTTCATGATGGGTTGGTAGGCGTGCTGTTGCTTGGCGGCAATGACACCAAAAATGAGCATGGCCGTGATAGACGCCACGTAGGCATCCAGCACCTGAAAAGGCGCGACACCTGCGATCCACATCATGGTGGTGGTGGTGTCCCCCACCACACTGCCTGCGCCACCTGCGTTGCTGGCGGCCACGATGGCGGCCAGAAAGCCGATATGCACCTTGCGCTGGTACAGCACGGCCGCCATGGTGCCACCGATCATGGCGGCGGCAATGTTATCTAGAAATGCCGACATGACAAACACCAGCAACAGCATGACAAAGCCGCCCTTCCAGTCGTCAGGCAGGTACTTGGGTAGAAGCGCGGGGATTTCGCTTTTCTCGAAATGGTCTGACAGCAGAGCGAAGCCCAGCAAGAGGCCAAACAGATTGGCAATGGTCACCCACTCATGGCCGATCAAGGCCAGCAGACCCGGCCACCCAGGCACACCTGAAAAGTCACCCCAACCCAGCTTGTACAGCGTGATAACACCCAAACCAGTCAACGCCACTTGGAGCGTGTGATGGTGGAACAGCGCCACTCCCAAAAGCGTCAAAGCAAAAAGAATGAAATCGACAGGGATACCCAAAACTGACATGCCAGTAATCCTTCAGGTTCAGCCGTGTGACTTGGCTTTATTCCAGCCAGTGCGTGAATTCTTCTGAGGGCACACGCGGCGTGTAAAAGGTATTGACCAAGGCGCTTTCATCGGCATAGCCCAGCGCCATGCCGCACACCAGCATTTCGTCCGGTCCCGCGCCGATCAAGGGCAAAATGATTTTGGAAAACCCATTCCACGCCGCCTGCGGGCAGGTGTGCAAGCCCCGCGCACGCGCTGCCAGCATGAGGTTTTGCATGAACATGCCGTAGTCCATCAAGGAACCGCGGCCCATCACCCGGTCCAGCGTGAACATGAGTCCGACCGGGGCGTCAAATAACTGGAAGTTGCGCTGGTGCTGGGCGTGCATCTTGTCTTTGTCGCCTTTTTCAATGCCAAGCAGGCCATACAGGCTCCAGCCGTTTTCGCGTCGGCGGTCGATGTAGGGGCTCACCCATTTCTGCGGGTAGTAATCGTATTCTTCCCGGTATTCGGCTGCCAGCGCCGGGTTGGCGCGCAGAGCATCGTGGGCGGCACAGACTTGGGTCACCAAGGCATCCCGCGTAGCCCCTTGCAACACATAGACCTGCCAAGGTTGGGTATTGGTGCCTGAGGGCGCACGACTGGCCAGCTGGATCAACTCTGTGATGAGTTGGTGAGGCACCGGTTGCTGGTTAAAAGCACGGATGGATGTGCGCGAATTGATGGCTTCATCAACAGACATAGGTATTGTCATGCAAGTGCTTCCAGGATGGTTTTGAGTTTTAGGGGTGGCGGCAGCGGGCGACGGGTTTGCCGGCCCACATACGCGTGAAGGTCCAATGCGCCCCGCTCAATGAGGAAGGCGTTCACGGCCGTGTCGAACCAACTGTAATAGACGATGTTGTTGACATGGCCATACACATCGCTGTCCATCCAGCGTGTGGCGAAGCTGCGAAAGACCGTGTAGGCGCTGCGCGCTTGGGGCTGGGGTTTGCTGATTTTCGTTTCACTCACTGCGACTGATTTTGCCAGCCCTCAGAAGCCCCCCCCATTCAAGCTCAGTTTTAGGCGCTCGACCCTAATTTGCTGCAACGCAACAAAAATAACTTGCAATTGGCGTTTGGCTGCCTACAATAAGACTTATGTTGCAATGCAGCATGGATTATTAATATTTATTAATTCACCCTCAAGGAGTTTGAAATGTTGACTGTTGATCAAGTAATGGCCACCCAAAAAGCAAACGTCGAGACCCTGTTTGGTCTGACCAACAAAGCCTTTGAAGGCATCGAGAAATTGGTTGAGCTGAACCTGAGTGCCTCACGCGCCACCCTGAATGACGTCGCGAACCAAACCACATCCGCCTTGAGCATCAAAGATGCTCAAGAGTTGCTGGCACTGCAATCCAGTCTGTTGCAGCCCTTGGCTGAAAAGACGGCGGCTTACAGCCGCCACCTGTACGACATCGCCAATAGCACCAGCGCCGAGTTCGGCAAGGCTGTTGAAGCCCAGGCCACTGAAGCCCAGCAAAAAATGATGAGCTTGATGGAAAGCACCTCTTTGAACGCACCCGCCGGTTCTGACACCGCTGTGACTGCGATGAAAAGCGCCGTGGCTGCTGCCAGCAATGCGATGGAGTCGGTTCAGAAATCTGTGAAACAAGCCACGGAACTGATGGAGTCCAACTTCAAAGCTGTGACGTCGAATGTGGCTAGCGCTGCCAAGCCTGCTGCCAAGAAGCGCTAATCAAAACAACGAGTGCATTCAAGGGAAAACCCTTATATAATTCATTCACACAGAAATCATGGATTTCTACCGGTTGTCTCCTCGGGTCTTTTCGTAACCTTCGGGTTCAGAGATCCTTCAAGGCCCCGTCTCAGGACGGGGCCTTTTTTTATTTGCTTGCGGCTTCTATGCTCGCCTTGAGTTGCGGCATGAGCTGGAGCATGGCGACTCGACCCGCCTGGATGGCACGGCGTCTGGCGCCGAAATCGGCACTGGAGATGCCATTCAGCGCAGGGCGAACAACCACATCGGCATCTTTGAGTTCCAGCGAGTTGATGCTTTTAGCCATGATGGTGAAAGTTTGCATCAAAATTTGGAGCGTATCGCCTGCCGGGTTGACTTCAGGTGCGCTGGAAATGTCCACCGCAATCACCAATTCAGCACCCATTTGGCGGGCATAGCGCACGGGTACAGGGGAGACCAATCCACCATCCACGTAGTCACGTCCAGAAATCCGTACCGGCTGAAAGATGGCCGGTACGGCACTGGATGCCCGCACTGCGGTGGCTGCATCACCGCGCTGGAACAAAACCCCCTGACCACTGTTGAGATCGGTAGCCACGACGCCCAATGGCAAGCTCATGGCTTCAATCTGTCGGCCATTGACAGCCGTGTGAACATAGCGCGCCAGCGCTTCGCCCCTGAGCATGCCCCGACTGAAGATGGGGAGCGTCCAATCGGCAAATGTGGCCTCGTCCATGGATTCGGCCAGTTGTTGCAGCTGAGCCGGTGACTTGCCACTGGCGTACAAAGCCGCGACGAGACTGCCCGCCGAGGTTCCCGTCACCAAAGCCGGTCGTATGCCCGCCTCCTCCAAGACTTGGATAACCCCAATATGGGCGAACCCACGGGCTGCTCCGCCACCGAGTGCGAGCCCGATTTTTGGAGGCCTTTTGGGTACAGGCGCGACACTGGAGATCGGACTGTCGGGCGCTGTACTCCCCGGCGGCGAAGCACAGCCACACAAAAGCCCCACGCTCAATGCGATCACCGGCACGGCCCACTTGAAAGTGAATACGGTATGATTCTTATCATTGCGAATGATTCTTGTTTGATTTATCATTTGTCTAAATTTTTTAAAAGGTTAACCAGCATGAGCAAATTTTCCATCTCACTGCTTGCAGGCGCTTTGATGGCGGGCGGAGCAGTCCTCGCACAACCATTGGGGCAAGCACCAGCTAAAACACCCGAAAAAATACTCAACATTTACTCGGCCCGGCATTACCCCACTGATGAAGCCTTGTACAGCACATTCACCAAGACAAGCGGCATCACGATCAACCGCGTGGACGCCGATGATGCCGGCATTCTCGCCCGTCTTAAAGCCGAGGGCAGCGCCTCACCGGCTGATGTCATTCTGCTGGTGGATGCCTCCCGACTCTGGCGCGGTGAAATTGAGGGCTTGTTCCAACCGGTCAAATCCAATTTTTTGAAAAACAGCATCCCAGAGCAGTTGCGTAGTAAGCCCACTGCGGACGGGGACTCATCCTGGTTCGGGTTCTCCACCCGAGCGCGCGTCATCGTGTACGACAAATTAAAAATCAAAAGAGAGGATGTTGACACTTATGAGGAATTGGGCGACCCCAAAAATGCAGGCAAGCTGTGCATCCGCTCTGGCTCACACCCCTACAACCTGTCGCTGTTTGGATCGGTCATGGAGCATTTGGGTGAAGAAAAAACTCAGACCTGGCTCAAGGGCATGGTCACAAATATGGCTCGCCCACCCAAGGGCGGCGATACGGATCAGATCAAGGGCGTTGCCTCGGGCGAGTGCGGCATTGCAGTCACCAACACCTATTACATGGCCCGCATCCTGCGGTCTGATAAGCCCGAAGACAAAGCCGTGGCAGACCGAGTCAGCGTGATTTTCCCCAACCAAAACTCATGGGGAACGCATGTCAATATTGCGGGCGGTGCGATGGCGAAAAACGCCAAAAATCCAGCCAACGCGATCAAGTTCTTGGAGTATTTGGCCAGCCCCGCCGCTCAGGAGCACTTTGCCAACGGCAACAACGAATGGCCCATCGCCAAAGGCGTCACCATCAGCAACCCAGCCCTTCAAGCCATGTCGGGCGGCAACTTCAAAAGAGAGAGCATCTCGATCAGTGTGATCGGCATGAATCAGATCAAGGTCCAGCAAATGCTGGACCGGGTTGGTTTCCGCTAAACCACTTAGCTGATCGTCGCAGCTTCTTCTGGCTTGGACTTGCCCTCTTTTTTGGGCAGGGGCTGGATGTCCAGCAAGACCTCGGTCTTGCTTTCATCGCGGTCGTCCAGCTCAACGGTCAAACGACCGCCCTCTTTCAAGCGACCAAACAGCAACTCATCGGCCAAGGCGCGACGGATCGTGTCCTGAATCAGGCGCTGCATCGGTCGTGCACCCATGAGCGGGTCAAAGCCCTTCTTGGCCAGATGCTTGCGCAATTTATCGGTGAAAGTGACCTCCACTTTCTTCTCGGTCAGTTGCGTCTCAAGCTGTAGCAAAAATTTGTCCACCACGCGCAAGATGACGTTCTCATCCAGCGCCTTGAAGCTGACAATCGCATCCAAACGGTTGCGGAACTCTGGTGTGAACAGGCGCTTGATGTCACCCATCTCGTCCCCAGCTTGGCGCGGATTGGTAAAGCCGATGGTGGCCTTGTTCATGGTCTCCGCACCGGCATTGGTCGTCATGATGATGATGACGTTGCGGAAGTCGGCCTTGCGCCCGTTGTTGTCGGTCAATGTGCCGTGGTCCATGACCTGGAGCAGCACATTGAAGATGTCAGGGTGGGCCTTCTCGATCTCATCAAACAGCAACACGCAATGCGGCTTCTTGGTGATGGCTTCAGTCAATAGTCCACCCTGGTCAAAACCGACATAGCCCGGAGGCGCGCCAATCAAGCGGCTCACCGCATGACGCTCCATGTACTCGGACATGTCAAAGCGGATCAGATCAATGCCCATGATGTAGGCGAGCTGCTTGGCCGCCTCGGTCTTGCCCACGCCGGTCGGGCCGCTGAATAAGAAGGAGCCAATGGGCTTGTCCTCCTTGCCCAAGCCCGAGCGCGCCATCTTGACGGCCGAGGCCAACATATCGACCGCTTGGTCCTGGCCAAACACGACGCTCTTCAAGTCGCGCTCCAGCGTTTGCAGCTTGCCACGGTCATCGTTGGACACATTGGCGGGAGGGATGCGGGCAATCTTGGCCACAATTTCCTCGACCTCGGTCTTGGTAATTGTTTTCTTGCGCTTGGAGGGCGGCAAGATGCGCTGTGCAGCACCGGCCTCATCAATCACGTCAATGGCCTTGTCAGGCAGATGCCGGTCATTGATGTACTTGGCGCTCAACTCAGCGGCCGCTTGAAGCGCTGCCACGGCGTACTTGACATTGTGGTGCTCCTCGAACCGTGATTTCAAACCCTTGAGAATCTCCACCGTCTGCTCGACGGTTGGCTCGACCACCTCGACCTTTTGGAAGCGACGTGAGAGTGCGGCGTCTTTTTCGAAAATGCCACGGTATTCCGTGAACGTGGTCGCACCAATGCATTTGAGCTGACCATTGGACAGCGCTGGCTTGAGCAGATTGGAGGCGTCCAGCGTGCCACCGGAGGCCGCCCCCGCGCCGATCAAGGTGTGGATTTCGTCGATGAACAAAATGGCGTTGGGTTTGTCCTTGAGGGATTTGATCACGCCTTTGAGCCGCTGCTCAAAATCACCCCGGTACTTGGTGCCCGCTAGCAAAGCCCCCATGTCCAGCGAATAAACAATGGATTCGGCCAAAATTTCGGGCACATCTTTTTGCGTGATGCGCCAGGCCAGCCCTTCAGCGATGGCCGTCTTGCCGACGCCCGCTTCACCCACCAACAGGGGGTTGTTTTTGCGGCGGCGACACAGGATCTGGATCACACGCTCGACTTCGTACTCGCGTCCGATCAGCGGGTCAATCTTGCCGTCCTTGGCCATCTGGTTCAGATTTTGGGTGAACTGCTCCAGTGGGGAAGCTTTTTCACTCTTCTCAGCACCTCCCTCTTCGGCTTCGGCCTGCCCTTCATTGGCCTTGCTTGGCTCGGGCGCGTCGCTCTTTTTGATGCCATGCGCAATGAAATTGACCACATCCAGACGCGTCACGCCTTGCTGATGCAAGTAGTAAACCGCATGCGAATCTTTTTCACCAAAAATGGCGACCAGAACATTGGCACCGGTGACCTCTTTTTTGCCACTGCCGGTGGACTGCACGTGCATGATGGCGCGCTGAATCACACGCTGAAAACCCAATGTGGGTTGCGTGTCCACCTCATCCGTGCCCGCCACCTGAGGCGTGTTGTCCTTGATGAAGTTCGACAGCGATTTGCGCAAGTCATCAATATTGGCCGAACAGGCACGCATGACCTCGGCGGCGCTGGGGTTGTCCAGCAAGGCCAAAAGCAAATGCTCCACCGTGATGAACTCATGGCGTTGCTGGCGTGCTTCGACAAACGCCATGTGCAAACTAACTTCCAATTCTTGGGCAATCATGTGCTTTCCTTGTGCCTTGTTTAACTCTAATCACTTTGACCCAACAGTACCAGTCCCGTTCATCCTTGTAACACTAAAAATCAACAGGTTCACTCACGCATTTCAACGGATGACCCGCTTTATTCGCTGACTCCAACACCCGATCAACTTTGGTTGCAGCCACGTCTCGTGAAAAAACACCGCATACCCCTTTGCCGTCCAGGTGAATCTTGAGCATGATCTGGGTCGCCGCCTCCAGGTCTTTGCCAAAAAACTCCTGAATCACCAGCACCACAAATTCCATGGGCGTGTAATCATCATTGAGCATGACCACCTGGAACATTTGCGGCGGCTTGACCTTTTGCGTGCGTCGCTCCAGCACGACCGACCCACCACCATCCCGCTGCGGTTGAATGATGGGAGTCTGAGGAGTTGAAGGTAATTTCGTTGCCATGAGCTCATTTTATCGGGCTCGCCATCAAACAAGCTCCCACGGAGGATTTGGTGATGAATTTCCAAGCTTCAAGATGGCACAGAGATGACCCGTCAAAATTCAATCCTAAAAATATTAGGGCACCTCTGTCAACCCAAGCCAAAACAGCACCGTTACACTAGCACCTCCGGAAAAATTCCGAGGATTTTCAAACCTACTGTCACTCTTTAAAGGAATTTCAAAATGAACAAACTCCTCGCCGCCCTGATCGCTGGCCTGTTTGCTGTTGGTGCTTTTGCACAAGCTCCCGCTGCACCTGCCGCGCCTGCAATGCCTGCGCCTATGGCAGCCGCTGCCAAAGCTGAAGCCAAGCCCGCAGTGGTCGCACCGGCCAAAGCCGACGCGATGAAAGCCAAGGAAGAGAAAGCCGCTGCCGCCAAGAAAGCCAAAGAAGAGAAAGCCGCTGCACGCAAGGCCAAGGCCGATGCCAAGAAAGCCAAGGCTGAAGCCAAGAAAGCCAAAGCCGAAGAAATGAAGAAGTAATTCGGCCTTAGGCCCTACAAAATGCCCGCAACTTGCGGGCATTTTTCTTTCTGAATCGCGTTGAACCGTTGCACAACAGACGGGCTGCGCTACGCTATGGGCCATCCCGCAATGTTTGATCACCCCCCATGAAGCACCTCTTCACTTGCCTCGCCCTTTTGCTTTCTGCTCTGACAAGCAGCGCACCGGCACAGGGCACACCCCAGTTAAATCTACCGCGCCTACAACTCACGGCGGGCATGCACTTGATCGACACTCAACTGGCCTTGACCGCCGAACAACGCAGCATCGGTCTGATGTTTCGGCGAGAAATGCCGCAAAACGAAGGCATGTTGTTTGTGTTTGAACAGCCATCAGGCCAATGCTTCTGGATGAAAAACACGCTGCTGCCGCTGACAGCGGCTTTTGTGGCGGACGATGGCACCATCGTCAACCTGGAAGACATGAAGCCGCAAACCACTGACTCACACTGCTCGGCCAAACCCGTGCGTTACGTGCTGGAAATGAACCAAGGCTGGTTTGCCAAACGCGGCATCAAGGCCGGCACCAAGCTGGGTGGTAAACCCTTTAATAGCGCCCGATAGAATGGCTTGGCGGCCTAAGCGCCGCACCTCGTTTCAACAACAAAAGGAATCAACGATGAATGCCATTTTTCAATCTCTTGGGCGTACCGTGCTGGCCGGGGTCGTGCTGCTGCTGATACTGATACTGGCTGTGGGCACCAACGTCAGCTTTAGTCACGCCTGGTCCACTTTTTTGATGCGCTGGATGCACGTGGTTTGCGCTGTCATGTGGGTGGGTTTGTTGTGGTATTTCAATTTTGTGCAAATCCCGTCCATGCCCAAAATACCAGATGAGCAAAAGCCCGCCATCAGCAAAGTGATCGCCCCTACAGCGCTGTTCTGGTTTCGCTGGTCTGCACTGGCTACCGTGGTCACGGGCCTGCTCTTGGCCACCATGAGCGGCTATGTGATGTCGGCCCTGAGTCTGCAAAAACCGGTGACTGCCATTGGCATCGGCATGTGGCTGGCCCTGGTGATGGCTTTTAACGTGTGGTTCATCATTTGGCCTAACCAGCAAAAGGCGCTTGGCATCGTTACAGTGGAAGCAACTGAAAAAGCAAAGGCTGCTCGTTTGGCGATGCTGACTTCACGCTTCAACACCATGCTCTCCATCCCCATGCTCTTTTGCATGGTGGCCCAGCAAAACGGTGGGTTGTAAGCCGCTGCCTACTCCGTAGAATCAAAAAAATCCGACCCATTGGGTCGGATTTTTTTGTTGGGAAAAGAGAAATATCAGGCGAAGTTTTTCTCCGCGAAATCCCAGTTCACCAAGTTATTGAGGAAAGTCTCAACAAACTTCTGACGCAGGTTGCGGTAGTCGATGTAGTAGGCATGCTCCCACACGTCAACCGTTAGCAAAGCCTTGTCAGCGGTGGTCAGCGGCGTGCCTGCTGCCCCCATGTTGACAATGTCCACAGAGCCATCGGCCTTCTTGACCAGCCAAGTCCAACCTGAGCCAAAGTTGCCCACGGCTGATTTCACAAAGGCTTCTTTGAAGGCGGCCGTGCTGCCCCACTTTGCGTTGATAGCAGCGGCCAATGCGCCTGCGGGCTCGCCACCGCCCTGAGGTTTCATGCAATTCCAGAAGAACGTGTGGTTCCAGATTTGGGCCGAATTGTTGTAGATGCCGCCACTCGATTTTTTGATGATGTCCTCAAGGGACATGTTCTCAAAATCGGTACCTTTTTGCAGGTTGTTGAGGTTAACGACATAAGCATTGTGGTGCTTGCCGTGGTGGTATTCGAGAGTTTCCTTGGAGTAATGCGGGGCCAAGGCATCAATGGCGAAGGGCAGTGCGGGAAGGGTGTGTTCCATGATTTCCTCTTGAGAGTTTGTTGTTAAAAAGCAGTGATTGTAGGAATTAAATGGGTCGTGTGGCGCGAACGGTGAGATCGACCTTGCCGTCGGCAAGGGTGGCCTGCACCATTTGCCCCGTAAATGTCTGCTCGACACGTGTAATAGTACGGCCATCTTCCGCAGTGAGCCAAGCGTAGCCGCGCTGCAAGACCAAGGTCGGATCAAGCAGTTCCAGGCGCAATGCGGCACGTTCCAGGCGTAGCCGCATACCGATCCAGGCGCTACCCACCTGCTCGGGCAAACGGCGCTCCAAGGCCTGCAAATCACGCCCTTGCCGACTCACAGCGTTTGAGGCTGCAAACCGAAAGCGCTGTGCCTGTGAAGCAAGTGTTAAGCGCTGGCGGGCCACCAGGGCTGACGGACGCCCGAGTCGGGCTGACACGGTGTCGAGCCGCTGACTCTGACGGTCAAGCCGGCGCGTCAACACCTCTTGCAAGCGATCTTCGACCAGATCCAAAGCCCCCAGCCAAACCGTGCGAGGCTGTACCACCAGTTCAGCCGCTGCTGTTGGGGTGGGGGCGCGCAGGTCGGCCACAAAATCAGCGATGGTGAAATCGGTTTCATGTCCGACACCGCTCACGATGGGAACCGGGCTAGCCGCCAACGTGCGGGCCAATTGTTCGTCATTGAAAGCCCACAAGTCCTCCAGCGAACCACCGCCACGCACCAGCAAAATCACGTCGATGGCAGGTACAAGCTGGTACAAATTTGAAAGTGCCTTGACCAACTCGCCCGGAGCCAGAGCACCCTGAACCAAGGCCGGAGCCAGAACCACCGGGATGTGGGGCGCGCGACGTTTCAGGGTGCTCACCACGTCATGCAAAGCCGCAGCACCGGGCGAGGTCACCACCCCGATGCCGCGCGGCATCAAAGGCAAGGCCCGCTTGCGTGACGCATCGAACAATCCCTCGGCCTCTAGCTTGGCTTTGAGCCTGAGAAACTGCTCAAACAAAGCGCCCTGCCCCGCCTGTGTCATGGATTCGACAATCAATTGCAAATCGCCACGCGGCTCGTACACGCCTAGGCGACCCCGCACTTCAACCCGATCACCCTCACGCGGAGAGAAATTCAGCAAGGTCGCAGCACGACGAAACATGGCGCAGCGAATTTGGCCGCTTTCGTCCTTGAGCGAAAAGTAACAATGCCCGCTGGCTGCGCGCGAGAAGCCCGAAATCTCCCCCACCACCGCAACGGGATTGAAGCGGGACTCCAGCGCGTCAGCAATGGCGCGGCATAACGCGCCAACTGGCCAGATTCGTGGCGTCAACACAGGAGGGTTGGCATCAGACATGAGTCCACTCAAGGCGTCCGAAGGCATAGCCGATCCCGATTGCTCCACAATCCCGTCGGATGGGTTGACGCAAGACTAAATCCAGGGCGGATGACAAATTTACGTTGCAAGTCTTTGATTTCATTGAAATTATTTCTGCCTAATTATTCATCGATCTGTCACAAACCCGCATGAATGCGGGCTTGACGCAGATATCAGGTGACTTCTTCACAAAGTTATCCACAATTTCTGTGGGTAGCTACATGGCATGTGAGCTGGTCCATAATTGCGCAGCATTTACCCCGTGGAGAGTCTCTTTGTTTTCAATCATACAAGCCGCAGGCTGGCCGATCTGGCCCCTGATTGCCGCCTCCATTCTGGCCATGGCGCTCGTTATCGAGCGCTTCATCAGCCTTAAGACGGCCAAGGTTGCCCCGCCCAAATTATTGGATGAAGCGCTCAGCGTCTCCCGAACGACCATTCCCGGTGCCGAGGTCATCAAACAGTTGGAGCAAAACTCGGCTTTGGGCGAAGTACTGGCCAGCGGCTTTCGCGCCCTGCATGCCAACCCACGCTGTAGCGAGGCCGATCTGCGAGCCACCATGGAGGGCACTGGGCGGGTCGTCGCGCATCGGCTGGAGCGCTACCTCAACACCCTGGGCAGCATTGCCTCGGCTGCGCCATTGATGGGCCTGTTTGGCACGGTGGTGGGGATGATCGAGATTTTTGGCTCCCAGACGCCTTCGGGTGTGGCCACGGGCGGCAACCCGGCCCAACTGGCGCATGGCATCTCGGTGGCCCTGTACAACACGGCTTTTGGCCTGATCGTGGCGATTCCTTCGCTGATTTTCTGGCGCTATTTCCGAGGCCGGGTGGATGAATATCTGCTCACGCTGGAGTTGTCCGCCGAGCGATTGGCACGCCACCTCATTGCCCTGCGCAAGTAACCCGACGCATTGAGCACCATGAATTTCCGTCACCGAACAAGAGAAGAGCCGGAGATCAACCTGATCCCCTTCATCGATGTGCTGCTGGTGGTGCTGATCTTTCTCATGCTCACCACCACCTTCAACAAATTCACCGAAATGCAGCTGCGACTGCCGGTGGCCGACACCGATGCCCAGCGCGACTACCCCAAGGAGTTGGTGGTGGCCGTGGGCAGTGACGGGGCTTATGCCGTGAACAAGAAAATGGTGGAGGGGCGCAGCCTGGAGGCGCTCTCCAGCGCCATGCTCCAGGGCGCCAAGGCGGGCAAAGATACGGTGGTCATCATCAGCGCGGACGCCAGCGCCAAGCACCAGGCCGTGGTGACCGTGATGGAGGCCGCGCGCCGCGCTGGTCTGACGCAAATCACCTTTGCCACGCAGTCCTCGGTCAAGGCCGGAGCCAAGTAAGTTCATGCCTGTGGCCTCGCAGCCCACTCGGCAACTCAATCGGCAGTCAACTTTGCAGCGCATCCTGATCCAGAATTGGCAGCGCCGCTCCGCGCTGGCTTGGTTGCTGTGGCCGCTCTCCCTGCTGATGGGCTTTTTGGCGCGTCTACGCCAGGGTCTCTACATGACCGGCCTGCTCCAGCGCCATCGGATGCCCGTACCAGTCATCGTGGTGGGCAATGTGGTGGCAGGCGGTGCGGGCAAGACGCCCGTGGTGATGGCCGTGGTGCGGCATTTGCAGGCGCGCGGCCTGCGGCCCGGCGTGATATCACGCGGCTACGGGCGTCGCACGCAGGACTGCCGCGAAGCCAGTGCAGACAGCTTGGCCCATGATGTGGGCGATGAACCCGCGTTAATCAAACGCTCGACCACCGTGCCCGTGTTCGTGGCCCGCCGACGCATCGACGCCGCGCTGGCTCTGCTGGCCCAGTACCCCGACACCAACGTGCTGGTCTGTGACGACGGCCTGCAACACTACGCACTGGCACGCGATATCGAGGTCTGCGTGTTCGATGACCGGGGTATTGGCAATGGCTTTTTGTTACCCGCTGGCCCGCTGCGCGAGCCCTGGCCCCGCCCTGTCGATCTGGTACTGCACACGGGTGCACGCCCAGCCTTCACCGGCTTCACGGCGCACCGCGCGCTGGCCCCCTATGCCTTGCGCGCCGATGGCAGCCGGGTTGAATTGGCTTCTCTGGTCAAGTCGGACCAGCCCCTGCTGGCGCTGGCCGCCATCGCCCAACCGCAAGCTTTTTTCACGATGCTTCAAACTCAGGGATTGGTGCTTGAGCAAACCCAAGCGCTCCCAGATCACTATGATTTTGATAGCTGGTTACGCCCATCAACTAAGGATTACAAGCTGATTTGCACAGAAAAAGACGCTGTCAAACTGTGGGGAAAACACCCCGACGCGCTGGCCGTCCCGCTGGTGTTCACACCTGAGTCCGCCTTTCTGACCGCGCTCGATGCCTTGCTGGATACAACGCAAAACACAGCGCTATCATCCACACATGGACACACGACTTCTTGAACTACTGGTCTGCCCCGTCACCAAAGGGCCTCTGACCTATGACCGCGAAAAACAGGAACTGATCTCGCACAGCGCGCGCCTGGCCTACCCGGTGCGCGACGGCATTCCCATCCTGCTGGAAAACGAAGCCCGCACCCTCACAGACGAGGAACTCGGCCTGTGAACCTGCCCACTCCCTCAGACGCGGTACTCAGGCTGTGAGCTTCACCGTCATCATCCCCGCCCGGCTGGCCTCCACCCGGCTACCGGACAAACCTCTGGCCGACATTGCCGGCCTGCCCATGATCGTGCGGGTCGCTCAGCGCGTACAAGGCGGCGTGCCAGCCGCCACCCGCATCGTCGTCGCAGCCGACAGCGAACGCATTACTACCGCCTGTGCCCAGCACGGCGTGCAGGCGCTTCTGACGCGCACAGACCACCCCAGTGGAAGTGACCGCCTGGCCGAAGCCTGCGACCTGCTGGAACTGCGCGACGACGAGATCGTCGTCAATGTGCAAGGCGATGAGCCGCTGATTGACCCGGCCCTGGTCATGGCCGTGGCCGACTTGCTACAGCAGCGCCCCGAGGCCAGCATGAGCACGGCGGCACACCCGATCACTGAGCTTGCAGAATTTCAAAACCCCAACGTGGTCAAGGTCGTCATGGATGCCCGCGCGCTAGCCCTGTATTTCAGTCGCTCGCCCATCCCCTACCCGCGTGACGCCGCCAGCGCGCTGCCCAGCCCGCAGCCCTTGCGCCACATTGGCATCTACGGCTACCGGGCCGGTTTTTTGCGCCAATTCCCCAAGCTGGCCCAAGCCCCAATGGAAGTCACCGAAGCACTGGAGCAACTGCGTCCGATGTGGCACGGCCACCGCATCGCCGTACACGTCACACCCCATGCCCCCGGACCGGGCGTGGACACGCCGCAAGACCTCGAGCGCGTGCGTCAGTTGATGGCAAGCCCGTCGTGATATTCTCCACGCGCACAAACTGGTGAACACGGCTCTACATTGAGACCGCGTCCATCAACAAATAACGAACGACTCAAGGAACCCCATGAAACTGATTTTGCTGGGCGCACCTGGCGCCGGTAAGGGCACGCAAGCCGCTTTCATCTGTCAGAAATACAACATCCCGCAAATCTCCACCGGCGACATGCTGCGTGCGGCCGTCAAAGCGGGCACCCCCCTGGGCCTGCAAGCCCAAGCCATCATGGCCTCGGGTGGCTTGGTGAGTGATGACCTCATCATCAACCTAGTGAAAGAACGCATCGTTCAACCCGATTGCGATCATGGCTTCCTGTTTGATGGCTTTCCCCGCACCCTGCCGCAGGCCGACGCCATGAAAGCCGCAGGCGTCAAGCTCGACTACGTGCTGGAAATTGATGTGCCCTTTGACGCCATCATCGAGCGCATGAGCGGGCGCCGCTCGCACCCGCCGTCAGGCCGCACCTACCACGTCACCTTCAACCCACCCAAGGCCGCAGGCCTGGATGACTTGACGGGTGAGCCGCTGGTACAGCGCGATGACGACAAGGCTGAGACCGTCAAGAAGCGCTTGGACGTGTACAGCGCCCAGACTCGCCCTCTGGTGGACTACTACAGCCAGTGGGCCCAGAACGACCCGGCAGCAGCCCCCAAATACCGCGCCATCAGCGGCATGGGCAGTGTGGACGACATCACGGCGCGCGCACTGGCTGTGCTGAGCCATTGAAACTACAGATTTGTTCAGAACGATGAGCGCGCCTCACGGCTTGCTCATCAACTCCAGCATCAGGGCCACCCGCGCCTTTACCGGCGTGAGTCCCTTCGAATCCTGAAATACCGCACCCGGCTTAGCCTCAACCGACCCCAACAGGCATCGGCTGGCAATCACCACCCGCACCCCAGCCGCCCGAGCCCTGAGCAAGGCAGCCTCCAGTGCGTGATGCAGCGTGCCATTGCCGGTGGCCGCCACCACTAGCCCCTGCACCACAGGCGCGCCAAAACGCTGCGCCACGTCGGCGGACACCAGCGCATCCACGGTCGCGCCTTGCGCTGCCGCGTGACTCAGCACAATTTCCACGCGCGGCCATTGCGTCACGCCTGCTATTTTTTCTATAGCTACTTGCGCATATTTCCATTGGGCTACGGGCCAATTACCCTCTAAAAAAACTTGTCCATCCTGCACCCGACCCACAAGCCCAGCATCCCCTGAGCTGAAAGCATCCAGCCGAGTCGGGTGTACTTTTTGCACCGCCTGGGCGCTGTGAATGCTGCCCGCACACACCACCAACACGCCCCGGGCTCCGGAATGCGCGGCCACGGTCAGTGCATCCCTCAGATTCTGCGGGCCATCGGCATCCACAGCAGTGGCAGGGCGCATGGCACAGGTCAGCACCACGGGTTTGCTGGGTGCCAATACCGCGTGCAGCAAATAAGCGGTCTCCTCCAGCGTATCTGTGCCATGGGTGATGACCAAGCCTTGAACGTCAGGCTGGGCTAGCCAGTGAGCACAACGCAGGATCAAACGCTGCCAGATCGCTGTGTCCATGTCTTTGCTGTCAATCTGCGCCACCTGTTCCGCGCGCAGCTCGAAGGGGAGCTGCGCAAGCCCTGGCACAGACGTCAGCAAGGTTTGCACGCCCCTTATGGCAGCGGTGTAGTCCGTTGCGCCATCGGCATTAGCCTCACCCGCAATCGTGCCGCCCGTACCCAAAACCACTATTTTTTGATGATTCACTTGCAAACTTTTGAAAACTGGTTAAAAATACAGTTACTGGTTATTAAACCAGTCCATAGAACCCCCTTACCCAAGGAGTCAGCATGATGGATCAGACCCCCTACCCGGTCAAACTCACCGCCCGCCAGCAGCAGATTCTGGAACTCATCCAGAGCGCGGTTGTCCGCACGGGTGCGCCGCCCACGCGCGCTGAAATCGCCACCGAGCTGGGCTTCAAGTCCGCCAACGCCGCTGAAGAACATCTACAAGCTCTGGCCCGCAAAGGCGTGATTGAACTGGTCAGCGGCACCTCACGCGGTATCCGGCTCAAGAGCGACACCCTGCGCTCCATCAACGAATCCCGCACCCAACAGTTCACCCTGCCCAGTTTTGCCCAGCTCGCGCTGCCCCTGATTGGGCGGGTGGCTGCTGGCTCGCCCATTCTCGCGCAAGAGCATGTGGAGCAAACCTATTACGTTGAAAACAGCCTGTTCCAGCGCAAGCCCGACTACCTGCTCAAGGTGCGTGGCATGTCCATGCGCGACGCCGGCATCATGGACGGTGACCTGCTGGCCGTGCAAGCCAGCAAAGAAGCTAAAAACGGCCAGATCGTGGTGGCACGGCTCGGCGATGAAGTCACCGTCAAGCGCTTTCGGCGCAACAAACACCTGATCGAACTCCACCCCGAAAACCCGGACTATCAAACCATCGTCGTCGAACCCGGTGAACCCTTTGAAATCGAAGGTCTGGCCGTCGGCCTGATTCGCAACACCATGCTGATGTAACACCAACACAAGAACCCGAAAGGCTAACCATGAACATCGCTTTATTTGCGGCCCCGAGCTTGTGGTCACCGCTCCAAGACTTGCTGCGCCGATTTCTATCGAGTGAATTCCCCGCCCGAGTTGCAAAGCGCTCAGCACCCTGTGCATCCAGCATCCAAGCTTGCCCCCAACCCTCACGGTTGGTGCAGCGCAGACCCTTAAGGGTCGTACGAATTTTGGAAGCCAATCAATCCTCAACCCAAGTTGGGCGCATGGTGATCTCGGGCCGCATGGCCGACGTTTGCGCCGAGCTCGACCGGCTGGCCGCTTGCGAAGCCATGCAACATTGAAATTAAAAGGTCCTGCGCCTTTGGCGATAAAACGGTTGCTCAGATGGGAAAATCGGCGAGCGACACAAGGCACAATAGCGGCATGAATATTGTGATACTGGACGATTACCAGGACGCCGTTCGCAAGCTCGAATGTGCCGCCAAGCTCGAAGCCTACCCCGCCAAGGTTTTCACCAATACGGTCAAAGGGTTGGGGCAACTCTCTGTTCGTCTACGCGACGCTGATGTGATCGTGCTGATTCGGGAACGCACACCCATCTCGCGTGCGCTGGTTGAAAAACTTCCCAAACTCAAACTGATTGTTCAAACAGGTCGAATTGGCAGTCATGTGGATGTCAACGCCTGTACCGAACGCGGGATTGCCGTGGCCGAGGGTACTGGTTCACCCGTAGCACCAGCGGAATTGACCTGGGCCCTGATCATGGCAGCCATGCGCCGCTTGCCTCAATACATTGGCAACCTTAAGCACGGTGCCTGGCAACAATCAGGACTCAAAACCGGCTCCATGCCCTCCAATTTCGGTTTAGGTACCGTTCTCAAGGGCAAAACGCTGGGCATCTGGGGTTACGGAAAAATCGGACAACTCCTGGCCGGCTATGGTCGCGTCTTTGGCATGCGGGTTGTGATCTGGGGACGTGCGCCTTCTCGCGAAAAAGCAGTGCTTGACGGGTATGAAGCCGCAGCCAGCCGGGAAGAGTTTTTCTCCACCACGGATGTACTGTCTCTGCACCTGCGACTGAACCAAGAGACCACCGGCATCGTTACCCTGAACGACTTGTTGCGAATGAAACCCACTTCACTCATCGTCAACACCTCGCGCGCCGAATTGATTGAGTCCAACGCCTTACTCAGTGCGCTCAACCGTGGCACCCCAGGCATGGCGGCCATTGACGTGTTTGAAGCGGAGCCGATTTTGCAAGGCCATGCACTGCTGCGCCTTGAGAACTGCATCTGCACGCCACACATTGGCTACGTTGAAAAAGACAGTTACGAGCACTACTTCGGAACAGCCTTTGACAACGTGGTTAATTTCATCAAAGGCACCCCCACCAACATCGTCAACCCCGGCGCGCTTCAAGTTCGGCGTTAATCCAGGCTCAGGCATTAGCCTTGCCAGATAACACTGTTCATTTTCCGTGCTGAACGTCCCTGAACTTGGGGCACCTCCAACTTATTGAGCGCCACCGCACGGAGCAGCAACAACTCACGAAAGGCCTGGAGATCGAAAACATCATCGGAGGAGGGGTCTTTCTGATCGGCATAAATAAAGGTATCAATGACTTCCACCGCCTGCGGTGAAGCCCAATAAAAGCAGATTTGTGTCAGCGCCGCCTCGTAGGTCGTTAGGTCACGGCCCTCATTCCTGAATCTGGCATAGTCCGGCACTCGCGCTTTAAACAATCGGTTGAATTTCTCACTCAAAAGCCTGTAGTCATCTCTCATGCCCATGGCGTGATAAATCTTGAGGAGATCCAGATAAACCATGGGACTTATCTTTTCATCGAGATTGATTGCAGTATTCAAGATTTTGATTGCTTGATCTGATTGCCCTAGAGAGACCAAAAAATCAGCATGCTGGCGTGGATCCACTTGAACGCCCGGTTTATTGAACTGCAACTTGCTTTCATTGGGATCTACTGCTGTGGGATTGCCCTGAACGGGCAAATCAAAGTCGAGCGTGTTATTAGATTGCGGAGCGGCAACCCCCTCTATGGACTCTGCTGCTTCATATTCAGGCTCGACAATAAGATTGTCCAAATCAATATCAAGCGCGGTATGACTCGCCGTTTGGGAAGTTTCGTGTGTTGTTGAAGAGGGCTCGGACACGTCCGGACGATCATCCAGCGTCTGGCCGGGCGTTCCATTCACCGCATGCACCGATTGGTGCCAAGCATCCGATGCACTGGATTGCGCCATGGACAGTCGTCGCATCAGGTAGGCCAGAGACAACACAGCCCCCATCAGCAATGTGGCAAGTGCATAAACCAGCTTATTGCCGTAGCGTTCAGATTCAGCTTCCTTCAAACGACTGCGCAATTGCGACATGCCTTGTTCGCTCTTGGCAAGCTGTGATTGCATGGATAGCAGATCCGTCTCCAGTTTTTTAAACTGTTCTCCTTGCCGAGCCACCTCAAGACCTTCAGGCGGAACGTCTGCGGGGAGCACTGGCATCTGAATCGGCAGCGAATGAGCAGGATACTCGGGTTGAATCCGTTCAAATCGCAACTCAAGTGGATCTAGCGGATCAAGGCTTAGTCTCGATTTTCTGGCTTGTGGCTTATCGACACGCCGAACGGACAGCTTGGAGGCCTTATCAGCGGGGGTGGCGTGCTTTTGCCCCACCGATCGTTTTCTCAACGTACTGGATGGCGTACGCACTAATGGATCGGTTTTAGCGCCATCCCTATCCGCAGTGACTGCTGCGGCTGGCATGATCCCCTCAACCCCAGAAACAGTGCTGATGCTGCGCTCCAGATTCGCAGGGACATCCACCAGCAAAACGTAACGACGTGTCGTCTTGGCCTGGCAACCAGCTTTCAGGTTGACCGTGACCACCAGCTCGTTCACGGGGTTCAGTGACTGAATTCTCACCGTGGTGACAGCCGTCTTCGGCCTGGGCTCCAAGCTCACACGAACACGACCAGATGCCTGCTGAAAATCGCCGTAAATGACTTCCGCCTCCAGGCATAGCGATTCAGAGCCCACCTCTTCGTCAAGCTGAAGTGGGACGTGCAAATCCAAAGGCTGACCTATCCACGCAGCTCCGCGAATCTCACCCAGTGACATGGCATAAGTGCCAGAGACAAGGGCCAGAAGCAAAATGCCGACAATATTATTTTTCAGCGCCAACACGGACTCCAATCATGGGCATCACGCAAAATTCAAACTCTAAAAGCAAACTCTTCTTGAACGCGAAGTGCCGCCAATTAAGATTAGCACATTGAACACAGTGATAATCCAAGAAATGAATCCTATATTTTCCACAGTTGCCATCGTTGGCACTGGTGCCATGGGACGAGGCATCGCCCAACTTGCAGCCCAGGCGGGTAGCACCGTCATCTTGTACGACACACAAGCCACCGCCTCCTCGGCAGCGCAACAAGCCATCGAAAGCCAATGGGACAAATTGCGCGACAAAGGTCGGCTCGATGAGTCACAAACAGCGGCCTACAAATCCCGTTTGCACTGCGCCTCTGCCCTGCACGACTTGGCGCAGTGCGACTTGGTGGTCGAGGCCATCATCGAGCGCCTCGACATCAAGATGACCCTGTTTGCCGAACTTGAAGCCATCGTGCGACCCGGCGCCGTTCTGGTCACCAACACGTCTTCGCTATCCGTCACAGCCATTGCCGCCAAGCTCAAACACCCGCAGCGCTTCGCAGGCTTTCACTTCTTTAACCCGGTGCCACTGATGAAGGTGGTGGAGGTGATTCAAGGCCTCAAGACTGACGCAGTCGTGTGCGACGCCCTGTCCCAATACGCCCGGCAGATGGGCCACACCCCGGTGGCCGCACAAGACACTCCCGGCTTCATCGTTAACCATGCGGGCCGAGGCTACGGCACCGAAGCGCTGCGTATTGTGAGCGAAGGCGTGGCCGACTTTGCCACGATCGACCGCATCTTGCGAGACCAGGTGGGCTTTAAGCTTGGGCCTTTCGAGTTGATGGACCTCACCGCGCTGGATGTCTCGCACCCCGTCATGGAGTCGATCTACCACCAGTACTTTGAAGAACCGCGCTACCGCCCCAGCGTCATCACGGCGCAGCGGCTGGCAGGCGGCGTGCTGGGTCGAAAAACAGGCGACGGCTTTTACCGCTATGAAGCGGGTGTGGCCCAAATCAGTGCAGCACCACCCGTGCCCGTGGTGGCCGACATGCCGCCAGTGTGGGTCTCACCGCGCGCCTCTCGGCGCTCTGAGTTGCTGCAACTGCTCAAAGACCTGGGCGCGCAGATCGAAACCGGCGTTTCACCGTCGCCCACCGCCCTCACCCTGGTGGCACCACTCGGCTTTGACGTCACCACCGTGGCCGTGGTGGAGCGTTTGGACCCGGCCCGCACCGTGGGCATTGACCTGCTGGTGGATGACGCCACCACCAAGCGCCGCGTGCTGGCCACCAACCCCGCCACCCGCGTTGACATGCGCGACGCCGCCCAAGCGTTGATGGCGCGCGACGGCAAGGCGGTGAGCGTGATTCGCGACAGCGCGGGCTTTGTAACGCAGCGCGTGGTGGCCCACATCGTCAACATCGCCGCCGACATCTGCCAGCAGCGCATCTGCACCCCTGCCGATCTGGAAACGGCAGTCACCTTGGGGCTGGGCTACCCACTAGGTCCACTGGCCATGGGCAACCTCTATGGCCCAACCAATGTGCTGGAGGTGCTATTCAATATGCAAACCGTGTATGGCGACCCGCGCTATCGCCCCAGCCCCTGGCTGCGTCGGCGCGGTGCAATCGGTCTGAGCCTGATGCACGAAGAGGAGTGACAACACCATGAGCGCCTCCCTTCTTGGCACCAGCCAGGGCCGCACCATGGTGCTCACCCTGTCCAACCCCGGCCATCGCAATGCCCTGGCCCCAGAGATCTATGCCGCCGGTGTAGAGGCTCTGAGCGTGGCCGAAAACAACCCCGAAGTTCGCAGTGTTGTTATCACTGGCGAAGGCAGTTTGTTCAGTGCGGGCGGCAATCTGGAGAGGCTGCAAAGCAACCGTGACAAAGATCCGTCCGTTCAAGCGCAAAGCATCGAAGGCTTGCACAACTGGATCGAAGCCATCCGTACCTTCCCCAAGCCCGTGATTGCCGCTGTCGAAGGGGCTGCCGCCGGGGCGGGGTTTTCTCTCGCCTTGGCCTGCGACTTCATCGTAGCGGCCAACAACGCCGTGTTTGTGATGGCATACAGCACCATCGCGCTCTCACCCGATGGTGGTGGCAGTTGGAGTCTGGCCCGCAGCCTGCCGCGTCAACTCGCGACCGAGTTGCTGATGTGCGGCGAACGTATCGGTGCGCAGCGCCTGCACGACTTGGGCGTGGTCAACCAAATCACGCTGGCCGGTAGTGCCTTGCATGACGCCATGCTATTGGCGGACAAGCTCAACGCCCGCGCCTCCAACGCCTTGGCCAGCATCAAAGAGCTGCTCACTGAGGCCCCCCTCGCACCGTTGAATCAGCAACTTGCCCTGGAGCGCGATCATTTCGTGCGCAACCTGCACCATGCCAATGCGGGCATCGGTATCGCTGCTTTTTTAGCCAAGCAGACGGCCAAGTTCGAATAAAGACAGGGATTGCAGCATGAGTGAGTTTGATCATTTCGTCGGCACACGCCCCGTCGCCGAGGCCCATGCCGTTGATGTACCCGCGCTGACGACCTGGCTTGAGGCCAATCTGCCCGGATTTCGCGGCCCCTTGCGCATGGAGTCGTTCAAAGGGGGTCAATCCAACCCCACCTACAAGCTCAGCACGCCCACCCAAAGCTACGTCATGCGCGCCAAGCCTGGGCCGGTGGCCAAGCTGCTGCCTTCCGCCCATGCCATTGAGCGCGAGTTCGCTGTGATGCAAGGCCTGCATGGCACCGACGTTCCCGTGCCACGCATGTACTGCCTGTGCGAGGATGAATCCGTCATTGGTCGCGCCTTCTTCATCATGGAGTTCATGCCAGGGCGCGTGCTGTGGGATCAGTCCCTGCCCGGCATGAACCCGGCAGAACGTGCAGCCATCTACAACGAAATGAACCGCGTGATGGCCGCCCTGCATTGCGTCCCCTTCGCGCAGAGAGGCCTAGGCAACTACGGCAAACCGGGCAACTATTTCGACCGCCAAATTGGCCGCTGGGGCAGGCAATACCTCGCCTCTGCTGACGGCGCTGGCCCCATGACCCAGCCCATTGCAGAGATGGAGCAGCTCATGGCCTGGCTACCTGCCCACATGCCCGCCAGCGCGCGCGATGAA
>JANPNG010000379.1:0-7786 GCA_031427355.1 Hylemonella sp. | reverse complement strand
CCAGGACGGTCAGTGACGTAGGTGATTTGTCCGCTGTAGGCTTGACCATCAGCGCGTGGGCGCAGCTCATCGAGCAAGGCACACACGGTGTGCACGATGTCGATATTGGGCTGCTCGTTCCAGCCGCCCACGTTGTACACCTCGCCCACTCGCCCCGCCTGTAGCACGTGGCGGATGGCGCTGCAATGGTCTTTGACGTAAAGCCAATCGCGTACTTGCATGCCGTCGCCGTACACCGGCAAAGGCTTACCCGCCAGGGCGTTGACGATCATCAGCGGGATGAGTTTTTCAGGGAAGTGGTAGGGGCCGTAGTTGTTGCTGCAATTGGTGGTGAGCACCGGCAGACCGTAGGTGTGGTGCCAGGCACGCACCAGGTGATCGCTAGCGGCCTTGCTGGCGCTGTAGGGGCTGTTGGGCTCGTAGCGGTGGGTCTCGGTGAAGGCGGGCTCGTCTTTGCTCAAAGAGCCATAGACCTCGTCGGTGGAGACGTGCAGGAAACGAAAACCTTCTTTGGCGGGTCCTTGCAAACCGTCCCAGTAGGCGCGCACGGCTTCGAGTAGGCGAAAGGTACCGACGATATTGGTCTGGATGAAGTCTTCTGGGCCGTGGATGGAGCGGTCCACATGCGATTCGGCTGCGAAATTGATCACGGCACGCGACTGATGCTCGACCAGCAGGCGTTCGACCAGAGCTTGGTCACCGATGTCACCCTGAACGAAGACATGACGCGCATCACCTTGCAAGGAAGACAGGTTTTCCAGATTGCCCGCGTAGGTGAGCTGGTCAAGGTTAAGCACGGGCTCGTTGCAGGTGCGTAGCCAGTCCAGAACAAAATTGCTTCCAATGAAGCCGGCACCACCTGTGATGAAGATCATGGGCAGAATTATCTCATCTAGCCGTACTGCCCTTTGAGGCGTAAAGTGGCAACCTCTATTGATTATTCAGGAGCTTTCGCATGGTTAAAAAATCAGACTCTCCCGACAGTGCCTTCTCCGGCAACATCAAAGACTCGGCCCAGCAAATCTGGCTGGCCGGTCTGGGGGCTTTCACGAAAGCGCAGGCCGAGGGCAGCAAGGTGTTTGATGCCCTGGTCAAAGAGGGCACGGCCATGCAGCGAAAAACGCAAGCAGTGGCCGAGGAAAAGTTGTCCGAAGCCAGTCACAAGATGAGCAGTCTGGCCAGCGACTTCAGCACACGGGCCAGCGATCTGCAGACCAAAGCGACCGGTCAGTGGGACAAGCTGGAAACCATTTTTGAAGACCGCGTGGCCAAGGCCCTGCACCGGCTGGGCGTGCCTTCGGCGCAAGACGTGGCAGCCCTGTCGGCACGCATTGACGAGCTGAATCAATTGCTCAAAAAATCCACCGCAAAAAAATCAGCCCCCAAGAAAAAACCCTGACCCCCATGGCCAAGAAAGCCCCCCGCCGCACGGCCGATCGCATTCTGGAGGCCACGTTGGCCCTGTTCAACCGCTTTGGCGAGCCCAATGTCTCCACCACGCTGATCTCGGCCGAGCTGGGCATCAGCCCCGGCAACCTGTACTACCACTTCCCGGCCAAAGACGAACTGATCAACGCCCTGTTCGACCGCTACGAGCAAGCCCTGGGCGAGCTGCTGCCCGCCAGTGGCAGCGTCAAGGATGTGGAGGACGCCTGGTTCTTCATGCACAGCTTGTTTGAGTTGATCTGGCAATACCGCTTTGTGTACCGCGACTTGAGCGATCTGCTGAGTAAAAACCGCCACCTGGAAACCCAAATCCAGACCGTGCTGCACGCCAAGACCCAGGCCATCGAGGCCATGCTGGGCGGCATGCAGCACGGTGGCGTGCTGGTCATTGACCCGCTGGACGCCAAGGTCACGGCCACCAGCCTGGTGGTGGTGCTGACCTACTGGCTGAGCTTCGAGTACGCACGCAATCCGCGCCAGGCGCTGGAGCCTGCCCACGCCCAAGTGGCCCTGCTGCGCGGCGCCCAGCACGCGCTGCATCTGCTGGCCCCTTACCTACAGGCCGAGCAGCGGGCGCACCTGCTGCAGCTTATGAATTCTTATACAAATCAGGCCGTAGGCCTTTAAAAAGTAGCGCAAGTAGCTACTGATTTTGTAGCAACTTCAACCCAACTCAGGCAATCACCCCGCGCTGGCGCAGCGCTTGCATCTGCGCAGGCGTCAGGCCGATCTCGCTCATCACCGCGTCCGTGTCTTGCCCCAGCGTGGGCGCGTTGCGACGCTGGCTGCCGGGAGTGAGCGAGAGTTTGGGGATGACGCCGGGCACGGTGAGCTGTGAGCCATCGTCCATCACCACGGTTTGCAGCATACCGCGTGCGGCGTAATGCGGGTCGGCGGCGATGTCGGCCACGGTGTAGATCTTGCCAGCGGGTACGCCTGCGGCGTCCAGCACGGCCAGCACGTCGTCCACCCCACGGGTACTGGCCCACTGGCCAATGGCGACATCCAACTCTTGCACGCGCGCCACGCGCCCGGTGTTGTCGGCCAGGCCCGCGTCTTGCCCCAGGTCGTCACGGCCAATGCTGTGCATCAGCCGCTTGAAGATGCTGTCGCCATTGCCCGCAATGAGGGCGTAGCCGCCGTCGGCGCACCGGGGCGGAAGTTTTCGATCAGCACGTCGGCCTCGGCCACCAGTTGGCGCACGATGTCTTGCGCCTCGGGCGCTTTGAGGTCCAGCGCCACCGAGCGTTTGTTGCGCGACTGCACCTGCCACCAGACCGAGGTGCCGTCTTTGAGCAAGCGCCATTTGCGCAGCGGGTCACCAGAGCCTGGCGCTTCGATCTTGATGACCACAGCCCCAAAATCGGCCAGGGTTTTACCGGCAAACGGGCCAGCAATCAGCTGACCCAGCTCGATGACTTTGAGGCCGGCCAACGGGCCGGTGGGGTGGGAATCGTTCATTGCGTTATGACCTGCGTTGTCTCACGTCAGGTGAGTGGTTTCTCGAAGCCCAACATGCTACCCTAATGCGAGTCACCACCTGATGATTCAGGCATCAACAAAGTCCGCCAATGCTCTACAAATTCAAATCCAAAGCCGCCGCCGACTTGATCATGTTGCAGCCCAACGGCCAGCGCGTGTTGACCATCATCGGCAAGGAAACCGGCGCACCCGGCGGTGACAAGGGTATCTTGCTGCCGCAAGACATGCCCGCTGCCATTAGCGCGCTGGAAGCGGCGATTGTTCAGGAAGAGACGCAGCAAAAAGCGGCCCGAGAGGCCGCTTTAGCACGGGGTGAAACACCCCCCCGGTTTGAGAGCATCGGCCTGCGCCAACGCGCCCTGCCCATGATCGACATGCTGCGCCGCTGTGAGGCGGCCAAACAGCCGATGACCTGGGGCGTGTGATCAATCCACCTTCGCGCCGGACGCCTTCACCACCTGCGCCCACTTCTTGATCTCAGTGTCGATCATCCTGGCAAATTCTTGCGGCGTGTTGCCGCTGGGAATGGCGCCTTGGGCCAGCAGTTTTTCCTTGATGGCGGGCGAGTTGAGCGACTTGGCCACTTCCTGCTGAATGCGGTTCACGATGTCGGGCGGCGTACCGGCGGGGGCCAGCAGGCCAAACCAGCTGCTGGCCTCATAGCCTTTGAGCTTGCCTGCTTCTTCGATGGTGGGCACATCGGGCAACACGGCCGAGCGCTGCGCGCTGGTGACGGCCAGAGCCTTGAGCTTGCCGGACTTAATGTGCGGCATGCTCGATGGCAGGTTGTCAAACATTACGTCCATATTGCCGGCCAGCATGTCCAGCAGGGCCGGGCCGGAACCCCGGTAGGGAAAGTGCAGCATGAAGGTGCCCGACATGCTTTTGAATAGCTCGCCCGCCAGGTGGATGGACGTGCCGTTGCCGCTGGACGCCATGTTGAATTTGCCAGGGCTGGCCTTGGCCACGCGAACGAAATCCGCCACGTTGTTGATGCCCAGGCTGCGCGCTTTCTCGGTGTTCATGATCATGACATTGGGCACACCGGCCACCAGAGTGATGGGGGCAAAGTCTTTGACCGGATCAAAAGGCATCTTGTCGTACAGCGCCTTGTTGATGCCGTGAGTGCCCACCGTGCCCATGAGGATGGTGTAGCCATCGGCAGGCGACTTGGCCACCACGTCCGCGCCCAGATTGCCCCCGGCACCGGCCCGGTTTTCGACGATGAAGGGCTGGCCCAAGGCGCGTGAGAGTTCGGGCGCGACGGCGCGGGCCAAGATGTCGGTGGTGCCGCCGGGCGCAAAGGGCACAACGATCTTGACGGGGCGGATTGGCCAGTTACTTTGCGCCGCCACGGGTAAGGCCAGTATCAAGGCCGTAGTGACCATGACGAGCAGTGTGCTACGGCGGATGTTGGTACTTACCTTAGGCATGAGAGACTCCTTCATTGTTCTTAAAAGCAAAAAGCCGCCCTGTTTCCAAGGCGGCCTTCATTGTGCATGGTCTCAGACTTAGTCAGCGTAAACGCCAGCGGCCTTGATGATGGGGCTCCACTTGGCGATCTCGGCCATCACAAACTTCTTGTGCTCCGCAGGCTCGATGCGCTTGTCAGAGATCGCCACCGCGCCCAGGCCCTCTTGCTTCTTGATGAACTCGGGGTCTTTCACGGCGGCTTTGATGGCGGCGCTCAATTTGGCCAACACATCAGGCGGGGTGCCTTTAGGGGCGTACACGGCGTTCCAGATCGTGACCTCAACACCCTTGAGTCCAGCCTCTTGCAGCGTGGGAAGATCTTTGAGTGCCGGGGTGGTCAGGCGCTTGGCGGTGGTCACGGCATAGGCTTTGACCTTCTTGCCTTCAATCTGGCTGGAGGTGTTGGTGGTCTGGTCACACAAGAGATCGATCTGACCGCCGATGAGGTCGGTCATGGCCGGGGCCGTGCCTTTGTAGGGCACAGTGGTCATGTCAACGCCCAGGGCACTTTGCAACAACAACCCGCACAAATGCGAGGCCGAGCCCACACCGGCATTGCCCAGGTTAACCTTGCTCTTATTCTCACCGATCCACTTGCGCAGCTCGGTAAAATTGTTGGCGGCCATCTGGGGCTTGGCAATCAGGGTCATGGGGTTTTCAGAGACCACGCCGAGGTATTCAAAGTCACTTTCCACCTTGAAGGGGATGTTGCGCACCAGGGTGGGCATGGTGGCCATGCCGATGTGGTGCAGCATCAGGGTGTAGCCATCGGGGTTGGCCTTGGCCACCTTGTTGGCAGCGATGGAGCCAGCCGCACCCACCACGTTGTCCACCAGAATGACAGCACCGCCCAAGGGTTTGCGCAGGGCTTCTGCCAGGTCACGGGCCACACGATCCACCGGACCGCCGGCAGCAAAGGTCGCCACGATGGTGATGGGTTTGGTGGGGAAAGCTGTTTGGGCATTGACGACCAGGGTTGCCGCCGCAGCGGCCAGTACGAGCAAGCGTTTCATGAAATCCTCTCCAAATTAAGGGTGAGAGTTTAAATTTACAACCGGCGGAATCAAGGCCGGAAACTACGTAGAAATTGCGGCGCGGCCGGCTCACTGGTAGCTGCGGGCATCCTCAATCACTTTGCCGTCGTTGGGCAGGCTGCCCACCCGTTGGAATTCCACCTGCCCTCGCAGCTTGGTCACGTCGCGGATGGCTTCGCTGATGCGGGCTTGCAGGCCGTCCAGCGCGCCGTTCACCGTCTCGACCTTCAGCGTCATGCTGTCGTTGGCCATCTCGCCTGAGACCACCAGGCGCGCCTTGATGACCTCTGGAAAGCGCTTGGCAATATCGGCCACTTGTCCCGGGTGGACGAACATGCCGCGCACCTTGGTGGTCTGGTCGGCGCGCCCCATCCAGCCCTTGATGCGGGTGTTGGTTCGCCCCGTGGGACAGGCACCCGGCAGAATGGCCGACAGGTCACCCGTGCCAAAGCGAATCAGGGGGTAATCGGGGTTGAGGGTGGTCACCACCAGCTCACCCACTTCGCCCTCAGGCACCGGGTCGCCCGTGCCGGGGCGCACGATCTCGACGATCACGCCTTCGTCCAACACCAGGCCTTCGCGGGCCGGGGTTTCGTAGGCGATCAGGCCCAGGTCGGCGGTGGCGTAGCACTGGTAGCCGTCAATGCCGCGTGCCAGGTACCAGTCACGCAAGCTGGGGGGGAAGGCCTCGCCGCCGAACATGGCTTTTTTGACGCTGGGCAGGGCCACGCCCATCTCGGCGGCTTTTTCCAGAATAATTTTGAGAAAACTGGGCGTGCCGATATAGCCCGCTGGCTGCAGCTCGGCCATCGCCTGCACCTGTTGCTCGGTCTGGCCGGTGCCGCCCGCAAACACGGTGCAGCCCAGGGCGTGCGCGCCGGTTTCCATCATGGAGCCCGCAGGAACAAAGTGGTAGCTGAAGCAGTTGTGAATCAGCTCGCCGGGTCGAAAGCCCGCCGCGTAAATGGCGCGGGCCATGCGCCAGTAGTCACGCCGCGTACCCTCGGGTTCGTAAATCGGGCCGGGACTGGCAAAAACGCGCGGCATGGCCGCACCGAAGCCAATGGCGCTGAAACCGCCAAACACATTGCCACCGGCGCTGCGCTGGGCTTGCTGGCGCTCCAGCAGCTCGTGCTTGCGCGTGACGGGGAGCTGGGCCAGTGCAGCACGGCTGTTGATGTCGGCCGCTTGCACGCCCGCCAGCGCGTCGGTGAAAGCCGAGGTTTGGGTCTGTGCCTGCTTGATCTGGCGGGGCAAAGCAGCCAGCAAGGCAGCTTCGCGTTCGAGGGGCGCGCGGGTCTCCAGTGTGTCAAACATAAAACCACTCATGCCAGCCACCGCTTTCTGCGTTTGTAACTCTTCACATCCTTGAATGATTTGCGCTCACCACCGCCCACGCCGAGGTAGAACTCTTTCACGTCCTCGTTGTTGGCAAGGTCACTGGCCACGCCGTCCATCACCACGCGACCGCTTTCCATGATGTAGCCGTAGTCGGCGTAGCGCAGGGCCATATTGGTGTTTTGCTCGGCCAACAAGAACGTGACCTTCTCTTTGGTGTTGAGGTCTTTGACGATTTCAAACACTTCTTCGACGATTTGCGGGGCCAGGCCCATCGAGGGCTCATCTAGCAGCACCATGCTGGGGTTGGCCATGAGCGCGCGGCCAATCGCGCACATCTGCTGCTCACCGCCCGAGGTGTAGGCGGCTTGCGAGCTGCGACGCGTCTTGAGGCGCGGGAAGTAAGTGTACACCTTCTCCAGGTTGCGCGCCACCTCGGTCTTGTCTTTGCGCGTGTAGGCGCCGGTGAGCAGGTTTTCTTCCAGCGTCAAGTGGGCAAAACAATGCCGCCCCTCCATCACCTGCACCACGCCGCGCTGCACCAGATCGGCGGGCGAGAGGTTTTCAATGCGCTCGCCGCGCAGCTCGATGCTGCCCTTGGTGACCGCGCCACGCTCGCCTTTGAGCAGGTTAGAGATCGCGCGCAGCGTGGTGGTTTTGCCCGCGCCGTTGCCGCCCAAAATGGCGACGATGCCGCCCTCGGGCACTTGCAGCGAGACGCCCTTGAGCACCAGGATCACATGGTTGTAAATGACCTCGATGCCGTTGACGTTGAGAACGATGGGAGGGGGTTGCGTCATAGCTTCAATCATTGACTACTTTACTAATTCGAAAATGCCGCGGCCCCGACATGCAAGCGGGGGCCGCGGAACTGGCTTTGCCAGGCCGCTAGCTCCGCCCCCTGCAAGTGGGGAGGGCGCAGCGGCGCGTTGTGCGCAAGACCACGGAGGTGTTCAACATTTATGACTGGCAGTCGGCAGGCGTGCGAGCGGTTAACTTCTTGTCAGCTGCGT
>JANPNG010000378.1:0-2014 GCA_031427355.1 Hylemonella sp. | reverse complement strand
CGGTTTATGAAATCTCAGGCAAAACCGTTGTCCTTGATACAGCGGCGCTGGGTGCCTTCCCGGTCTCAGGACTCAAAAAACCGGTGGCCAGTCTGCTCGCGCAAAGCGAGGATGTTGTCGCCGCTCTTGATACACTTTTTGGCTCTTACTGAACTCCCATCAGCGCGACCGACATGGACATGACCCACCCCATCCGCTCCCAATACGAAGACTTCATGCGCCATGTGGACACGCAGGGAGCACCCAAGACCGACCGCACCGGCACCGGCACCAAAAGCGTGTTTGGCTACCAGATGCGTTTTGACTTGAACGAGGGCTTTCCGCTGGTGACCACCAAAAAGGTGCACCTCAAGTCCATCATCAACGAGCTGCTGTGGTTCCTCACCGGATCCAGCAACAACAACTGGCTCAAAGAGCGCGGTGTCTCGATCTGGGACGAGTGGGCCAAGCCCGACGGTGACTTGGGCCCGGTCTATGGCGTGCAATGGCGCAGTTGGCCCACGCCCGACGGCGGGCACATCGACCAGATTGCCGAGGTCATTAAAACCCTCAAAACCAACCCCGACTCACGCCGCATCATCGTGAGCGCCTGGAACGTGGCCGAGCTGAACCAGATGGCGCTAATGCCTTGCCATGCCTTCTTCCAGTTCTACGTCGCGCCCTCAACTGTGCCGGGTGAAAAAGCGCGCTTAAGTTGCCAGCTTTACCAGCGCAGTGCCGACATCTTTTTGGGCGTGCCTTTCAACATCGCCAGCTACGCGCTGCTCACCCACATGGTGGCGCAGCAGTGCGATCTGGCGGTGGGCGACTTCATCTGGACGGGGGGCGATTGCCACATCTACAGCAACCACCACGAGCAAGTGGCGTTACAGCTCAGCCGCTCACCCTTCCCCTACCCCACGCTCAACATCAAACGCCGTCCGGACTCCATCTTCGACTACGCGTTTGAAGACTTCGAGGTGCTGGGCTACGAGTGTCACCCGGCCATCAAGGCCCCTGTAGCGGTCTGAACAGTACCCATCACGTGATCACCCGCCGCCAACTGCTGACGCTGTTGATCCTCACGCTGATGTGGGGCATCAACTGGCCGATGATGAAGCTCTCACTGCGCGAGATTTCGCCGCTGTATTTCCGCGCCCTCACCATGACGGTAGGTTCGATATTTCTCTTTGCCTGGTTTCGCGCCAAGGGCCTGCGCATGTGGCCGCAGGGTACTGAGTGGCGCTCGGTGGTGGTGCTGGGCCTGCCCAATATGCTGGGCTGGCACACGATCTCCATTCTGGGCGTCAAAGAGCTGGCTTCGGGACGGGCCGCGACCCTGGGCTTCACCATGCCGATCTGGACGGTCGTGCTGGGCGTGCTCTTTTTAGGCGAGAAGCTCACACGCCGCGTGGCCTTGGCTGCTGTGTGTGTGGCAGTGGCGATTGGGCTGTTGATCTCTCACGAGTTCACGGCAATGGCCGGGCGACCCATGGGCATTGTCTGGATGGAAATCGCCGCCCTCATCTGGGCCGTGGGCACGCTGATGATGCGCCGCGCCACACTCACCCTACCGGCAGCCACATTGACCGTGTGGATGATGATTTTGGCCAGCGCCTGTCTGTGGGTGATTGCGGCCTTGAGCGAGCCCTGGCCTGTGTGGCAATTCTCTGGCCTGATCTGGGTCAGCCTGGCCTACGGAGCCTTCATCAACTATGGCCTGGCCCAAACCCTGTGGGTGGATCTAACGCTCAAACTCCCCCCCGTCACCAGCGCCATGGGCATCACAGCTGTGCCGCTCATCGGCACCATGACGGCCACGTTCATCGTGGGCGAATGGCCGCACTGGCAAGATTTTGTAGCCATCATTTTTGTAATGACCGCGATGGCATCGGTCTTGCTGCCGCCGCAATTTTTTCGACAAAACAAAACGAGCGCATGAAACTTCACCTCATCTTTGCGCGTGCCGCCAACGGCGTGATCGGCATGGCGGGCACCATGCCCTGGCATCTGCCGGAAGACCTGGCGCATTTCA
>JANPNG010000377.1:0-10916 GCA_031427355.1 Hylemonella sp. | reverse complement strand
GTGGCCTGGAAAGCGGCAAACACGATCTCAGGAATGACCACGCCCTTGCTGAAGGTGGCTGCGTTGGCAAACGTGCCAGCCGCGTTGTCCCAGATGCCCTTCATGAACAGGCGGTCAAAGCCACCAAAGAAAGCACCGCCTTCCGTGAACGCAAGACTGTAGCCATAAATGAACCACAGCACCACGATCAGCGAGAACGTGACCATGACCTGCATCAGCACGGACAGCATGTTCTTGCTGCGCACCAAGCCGCCATAGAACAGGGCCAGACCGGGGATGGTCATCAAGATGACCAGCAGGGTGGAGACCATCATCCAGGCGGTATCGCCCTTGTTGGGCACCAGAGCGACGGGGGCAGAAGCATCAGCCGCAGGAGCAGGTGCCGCTGCTGCGGCAGCAGGTGCAGCAACCGCAGCAGCCGGAGCCGCAGGTGCAGCGTCAGCCGCTTTGGCTTCGGCGGGCGTCGAGACGGCGGGTGCAGCGGCGGGTGCCTGGGCCATGGCGGCAGTGCCACCGACCAGCAAGCTCAAACCCAGCGCGAGGGAGGCGAGTATTTTTTTCATATGAAAGTTCTCTTTTTGATTAGAGGGCTTCTTTGCCGGTTTCACCGGTGCGGATGCGCACAACCTGCTCCAGGTTGTAAACAAAAATCTTGCCATCGCCGATCTTGCCGGTGCGCGCAGCGCCCTCGACGGCTTCAATGACGCGATCCACCAGTGCGTCATCAACAGCGGCTTCGATCTTGACCTTGGGCAAAAAGTCCACGACGTACTCTGCACCACGGTACAGCTCGGTATGACCTTTTTGACGGCCGAAGCCTTTGACTTCAGTGACGGTAATGCCCTGCACGCCGATGGCCGAGAGGGCTTCACGCACCTCGTCGAGCTTGAACGGTTTGATGATGGCGGTGACAAGTTTCATTGTTTACTCCTTAAGTAAAGTCGTTGGACTTAGAAGCTGTATTTCGCGCCGACCACAGCGGCATTGCTGCCCAGGAAACGGTTTTGACCGTTGAACCCGGTCTGATAGAAGGCGCGGTCTTTGGCATCGGTACCTACAGCGGCGAGCGTTGCCGACCAGCCGTTACCGAAGTCTTTGGCCAGGGTCAACGCGTAGTCGGTGTAATTGGCGGCGGTGCCATCAGTCACAGCGGCAACGCCCACAGCGCCACCAAAGTTCTGGTTCGGAATGGTCTGACGACCGACGTGCGGAGTCAGGGTGTAGCCATTGCCCAGGTCGAAGTTGGCGGCAATTTCAAAGTAGCGGCTGGCGTTGGAGTTCACGTTACCCAGGAAGTCGCCCAGGCTCTGGGAGTATTTGGCCGTGACGATGTTGTAGGAAAGGCCAACATAGAACTCGGTCGTATTGGCGTTCGTGTAGGGGCCAGAGCCAGGGGCCATTCCAGGGGTGCCTGCTGCGCCGGAGTTGTTGCCGGGGTACTGGTACGTGATCAGGCCCAGGTCATAGCCCAGACCCGGCATGATTTCGGCCTTGTAGCCACCATACAGGTCAACTTCGTAGTCGCCTTGGCTAGCGCCATTGAAATCTTTAACCCAATTCACGTTGGACGCCCAGGCACCCAGGTACAGGCCACTCTTGTGCGTGAAATCCACACCGCCTTGAACAGCGGGCTTACCCGAGGTTTGCTCAATGCCACGGAAACGGTACTGGCTCACCGCGCCAATGTTGTAGGCCAGCGTGTAATCCGGCACGGGAGCCGTGGCTTGTGCCATGGCGGCGGTGCTGGCGATCAGGGCCAAGGCGGCCAGGGCGGTTTTAGACTTCAGGTTCATTACAAATACTCCAAGGTTCAAGTTAAAAAAGAAGAGAGCGGGATCATTAAAGACAGGTGCTTAAATGCACGGATCATGCCAATCTATCTTTTTCATCACACGACAAAAAGTTCAGCGCAATTCTGTTTTTTTCGCTAAGATAGCTGTACAAATAAACAGCTGCACCGTTTGCGTGCGTCGTGCGCACCAAGTCAGAACTTGGTGCGCACCTTTTTGGAGGACGTTCCCATGAGCCTATCTTTGGTACAAAGCCGAGCCCTGCTCGGCTTGGACGCGGCAGCCGTCACCGTCGAGGTGCATCTGGCCAATGGCCTGCCTAGCTTCACGCTGGTCGGCTTGGCCGACGTGGAGGTGAAAGAAGCCCGTGAACGCGTGCGCTCGGCCATTCAAAACGCGGGGTTGGAGTTCCCCAACAACAAACGCATCACCGTCAACCTGGCCCCGGCCGACCTGCCCAAGGACTCGGGCCGGTTTGACTTGCCCATCGCTCTGGGCATTCTGGCCGCCAGCGGGCAAATTGACACCGCACGGCTGGCGGGCCATGAGTTCGCGGGGGAGCTGTCGCTTTCCGGTGAATTGCGCCCGGTGCGTGGCGCACTGGCCATGGCGCTGGCCCTGCACCAAGGCCATGTGCTCACGCGCTTGGTGCTGCCCCCCGGCAGTGCTGAAGAGGCCGCGCTGGTGCCCGACGCGCAGGTTTACAGGGCGCGTCATTTGCTGGACGTGGTGCAGCAGTTCTTGCCCGCCAGTTCAGACGCTGAACCGCTGCCCCCCAGCGAAGGCTGGTCGCGCATCGCCAGCACCCCGCCCAACACCCACGCCCACTACGCCGACCTGAGCGACGTGAAAGGCCAGACCGGGGCCAAACGCGCGCTGGAGATCGCTGCCGCCGGGGGCCACAGCCTGCTGCTCAGCGGCCCACCCGGCTCGGGCAAGTCCATGCTGGCGCAGCGCTTTGCCGGGTTGCTGCCCGCCATGTCCACACTGGAGGCCTTGCAGAGCGCGGCCATCTCCAGCCTGGGCGGGCGCTTCGCCATGGCGCACTGGGGCCAGCGCCCCACCGCCAGTCCGCACCACACCGCCAGCGCCGTAGCTTTGGTGGGCGGTGGCTCGCCACCCCGGCCCGGTGAGATTTCTTTGGCGCACCACGGTGTGCTCTTTCTGGACGAACTGCCCGAGTTCCCTCGCTCGGCGCTAGAGGCGCTGCGCGAACCACTGGAGACCGGCCACATCACCATTTCCCGTGCCGCACGGCGGGCCGAATTCCCCGCCCGCTTCCAACTGGTGGCCGCCATGAACCCCTGCCCCTGCGGCTACCTGGGCTCGGCCCAGCGCGCCTGCCGCTGCACGCCCGACCAAGTCAACCGCTACCAGGGGCGCTTGAGCGGCCCGTTGCTGGACCGCATTGACCTGCACGTCAGCGTGTCGGCCCTGCCGGCGGATGAGCTGCTGCAAGCCTTACCCGGAGAGCCCACCGCCCACATCCGCGAACGCTGCCACAAAGCCCGTGGCCGTGCGCTAGAACGCCAGGGCAAAACCAACCAAGCCCTGGCCGGGCAAGAGATCGACCAGCACGCCGCGCTGGACGAAGCCGCGCTCAAGTTCCTCCACATCGCCGCCGCCCGTCTGGCCTGGTCGGCCCGTGGCACGCACCGCACGCTCAAGGTTGCGCGCACCATTGCCGACTTGGCGGGCTCGGCCCACATCACCGTGGCGCATGTGGCCGAGGCCATGCAGTACCGACCTGTGGCGCGCTCAGGACCCATGGCTTAGAACTTCTTGTTCACCATCAGCATGACCGCCGCCGTCCCCAAAAAATTCATTTGCACACTCAAACTTTGGTCCAGTCGCCAGCCAATGGCCGGAATGATGGCGGGTGAATAACCGTTGTAGTTGAGGGGCACCTTGTCGTCGTAAGGCGGTCGGTAGCCGTAGAGCAACCCCCCCGTCAACTTCAAGTACAGCGACTCAGACCATCGCTCCACGGGACTGAAGCTCCGGCCATAGTAGGCATAGGCACTCGGCTGTCCAAAAGAGTTGGAAAATGCCATCAAGCCATACAGCGCGTGATCTGCCGTCTCACGCTCAAGGCCGATCGCCCAGACGTCCTTGTGATCTACGTTGTAACGGAAGTGATGCGTATAGGGACTGATTCCGATTCGCCATGCGCCATCTGTGACCGGCTCTTTGGATGCTTCATCCTGAGCGGCCAGCCCAAGTGAAGCAGTCAAAGCCATAGTTAAAGCCGTCAAAAGAGACAAGGATTTTGCGCTCAGCCGTTGTTTGAAAATGTTCATCAGAACCATTTTCTTACTAATCATCAGGATCTTGACAGGCGCACACCCTTCCTGACTGATGATTAAAAATCAGCTCACGCAGAGCGAAGGGTGATCACACCAAGCGCCGCCCAGCGATGCGCCGTTTCAACGTCACTTAAGCCGCATGTCGTTCTTGACGGAAGTTACGCCATTGACGCTGCGAGCAAGCTCTACTGCCTTGCTGATGTTGGCCTGCGAACTAACGAAACCGCCCAGCTGGACGACGCCTTTGAAGGTCTCGACGTTGATCTCAGTCGACTTCAAGGTGGGTTCATTAAAAATCGCCGCTTTCACTTTGGTGGTGATGACAGAGTCGTCAAAATATTCTCCAGTCCCCTCTTGCCTGGCTGACGATGCGCACCCGACCAAAGCGGCCAGAAAAATGGCGAAGAAAACGGTCACAAAGCGATTGGATGGTTTCATGGTGATATTCCGAAGGTTCGACTAGTTACTGCTTCATTTGAGGGTGCAGAGGCCTGGACACTGGTGCCACCCGACGGTCAGTGTGATTATTTGAGGCGGGAATGTCAGCGCCATTGAGAAATATCAACTCACGTTAATTCTGCCGCCATAGAGTGTGGCTGATGGGGGTCGGCGGCACACCCTGGTAATCCAACTGGAGGACAAAATGCGCTACCTACTCGTTGCGTTATGTCTGTTGTTTTGGTCGGCGACGTCGGTCATGGCTCAGGTCAGCATTGGCATAGGCATCGGATTGCCTGGCGTGAACATCGGGATCAATCTGCCCTTCTACCCGGACCTCGTTCCGGTGCCGGGCTACCCGGTCTATTACGCGCCAGGTCTGAGTTCGAACTTTTTCTTCTACGACGGTATGTACTGGATCTACCAGTACGACAACTGGTACGCCAGCTCCTGGTACAACGGGTCCTGGGGTCTGGTAGATCCATGGTACGTCCCGCTGTTCGTTCTGCGCATCCCCGTGCGTTACTACCGTTCACCGCCTTCGTACTTTTACGGTTGGCGCGCAGATGCGCCGCCACGCTGGGGGGATCACTGGGGCAACGAATGGCAGCAACGTCGAAGCGGATGGGATCAGTGGAGTCGCAACTCTGCACCCGCTCCCGCCCCGCTGCCGATCTATCAGCGCCAGTACTCAGGTGACCGGTATCCCCATCCGGAACAACAGCGGCAAATCCAAAGCCAGAACTACCGTTATCAGCCGCGTGAGGCTTTAGTGCAACAGCACTATCAGGGGCAGACCGAGCAAAGAGTGCCCGCCAGCCCAAGGACACAGCCGCCTTCAAGGGGAGGCGAAGACTTTCAGAGGCCTGCGCCTGTTACTGCCGCGCCCCCAACGCCAGCCCCTGCGCCTCAACCCCGAGTCCCGAGCACTCAGCCGGCCACTCAGGAGCAACATCAACGTCAGATGCCCCCACAAGGGGTCGCTCCGCGTGAACCTCCACCACCACCCACATCAAGATCAAGCCAGGACAATGTTCCGCAAGGTCGGGGCGTGGCGCAGGAGCCAAGGCGCGCACCAGGACAGCAGGAGAAAGACCGCGAGAAAGAGGATGACCGAGGAGGTGGACGAGAGCGAAATCGGTAATTCGCGCGGCGTCTTCACTCCAGATGCATAAACGCATCGCGCCGTTTCAGCGCCTGGGCAAAGGCCCAACCCATACCGAACATCACCGCACCGCTCAGGGCAATCACCCAAGCTGAGCCAATACGCCCGATCAGGGCAGCGGCCAGCAACACGCCGACGGATTGACCCGTGAACAGGGCCATGGCAAACAGCGAGACTGAGGTGCCGCGCGCGGCTGGGGCCATTTGCGTGGCGTTGATTTGCATGGTGTTGTGAAACATGAAGAATCCAAAGCCCGCTACCAGGCTGGCCAGCGCCGCAGGCACCCAATGCGGCGTGAAACCGAGCACCAAGCATGACAAGCCTAGCAAGCCCACGCCACCGACCACCAGACCCGGCTCACCCAGGCGCGCAATCAAATACCGCGCCACTGCCATATAGCCCATGCCCCCCAGACCGAACAGCGCCACGATGGCCCCTGCGGCCGACAAAGACACACCCAACTCCTGGTGCAAATGCGAGGGCCAGATGGCCATCACCCCAAAGCCGACCGCGCCTTCCGTCAAGGCCACCAAAAGCACGATGCGTGACCAGTTGCCCGTCAGAATCATCAGCGCCTGCTTCACAAACCCGGGGCGCACCACGAGATCGACGTTAACAGGTGGCACCGCACTGGCTTGCTGGCGTTGCCACTCCAACCAGAGCAACGCCCCGACGACGGCAAACAACAGTGCCGTACCGGCAAAGGCCCAGCGCCAACCCACGAAGTCGGTGAACAAGCCGCCCACCAGTTGACCGCCCGCAATGCCCAGCGTGGTGCCAAGACCCACGCGCGCCAAAGTGGCCTGGCGGTGCTCGTAGTCCACCACGTCGCCGATCCACGCCATGGAGAGTGGAATGATGGCTGCAGCGCCCAGCGCCACCAAAATGCGCGCGATCAGCAGCATGTTCAAGCTGGCCGCAAACACCGCTACTGCACTGCCCACGCTGCACCCCAAAGTGGCCAGCGCGACGATGCGGAACTTGCCCTTGCGGTCACCCAGCGGGCCATAAACCAGTTGCGACAGGCCATAGACCACGGCGAAGAAAGATACCACCTGCGCCGCCTGCGTGAGCGAGACCGAGAACTCGCGCGCCAGCTCGGGCAGCATGGCGTCACACACGCGCTGGGCCACCATGCTGGCGAAGGTGGCAAAAGACAAGAGCAAAACGGAGCGTTGCGTGGTGGCTGAGATGTGGGTCATGCGAGTGGGCGAGTCAACTGACGATTCATCATAATCGGCCAATGCCTCACACCCCTGTTGGCACCCACCCTGCTACGCCTATTCCCGCTTCTCGTTTGATTGGCTGGCTCTCCCTGGCACAGCTCATCACCTGGGGCAGTGTCTTCTACACCTTTGCGCTGCTGATGGAGCCCATCGAGCGCGAACTGGGCCTGAACCGCGCGCAAGCGTCCCTGGGCTTCAGTCTGGCCTTGCTGGCCGAGGGGCTGCTGGCCTACCCGGTGGGACGCTGGATCGACCTGGGCCATGAGCGGGTGGTGATGACGGGTGGCTCGCTCTTGGTGGGTGCGTGCCTGCTGCTTCACAGTGGCATCAGCAGTGCCCTGGGTTTTTACGCGGTGTGGCTCGGCTTGGGCGCAGGGCTGGCCGCCACGCTTTACCCGCCTGCGTTTGCGGTGCTGACCCGGCGCTACCCGCACAACTATCGGCGCGCCATCATCACGCTGACTTTTTTAGGCGGGCTGGCCAGCACCGTCTTCATTCCCCTGTCGGCCTGGCTGATCGCCACACTGGGCTGGCGACAGGCCCTGTGGGTGCTGGCGGCGATGCATCTTTTCTTGTGCGCCCCACTGCATGCCTGGCTGCTGCGCCATGCGCCGGCCGCAGGTCAAGCCGCGCACAGTGCAGCAGCTCCACAGCCCACGGGCCACACCCAAGTGCCGCGCTCTGCGCTGGGGCAGCACCTGTGGAGCGCGCCTTTTGTGTTGATCGGCGCGTTCATCGTGCTGATGATGGCGGCCACGGCGGCCTTGCCCGCGCACTTGGTGAGCTTGTTGCGTGAAAACCAGTTGCCCGAGGCTTGGGTACTGGCCACCGTGGCCAGCATCGGCGTGCTGCAAGTGCTGGGCCGGGCCTTGATGTATTTCTTTGAACACCATGTGGACTTGCACCAGGTGAACCGACTCGTCCCCCTCTTGATCCCGTTGGGCTTGGCCGCGTTGTTGATCGCACCGATGTGGGAGACCACCCACGCATTTTGGGTGCTGCTGTTTGTGCTCTTGTACGGCCTGGGCAACGGCATGCTCACCATTGTCAAGGGCACAGCCGTGGCCGAGTATGTGAACCGAGACCACGTGGCCACGCTCAATGGTGCGCTGGGCCTGCCCACCGCACTGGCGCGCGCGGCCTCCCCACTGCTCATGGGCTGGCTGTGGAGCCCCCAGTTGGGCTACAGCGCAGGCCTGTGGCTTTTGCTGATCACCAGCTTGTTGGGCGTGGCCGCATTGATGGCGGCGCAGCGCTTATCAACGCGGCCTTAAGCGCAGAAGCTAGTTGGCCGGACGCATCACATCGCCCTCGACGATCACTTTGGCACCGACCGAGGCGGGCGTGGCCTGTTCAAAGCTGCGCAGGCTACCGTTGTCCATGCGTACATCCACCTGGTACACGGTTTCTTTTTTCATTTTTTTCTCGACTGCATTACCGGCGAAGCCGCCACCAATGGCGCCCAAGAGGGTGGCAATGGTCTTGCCGTCGCCGCCACCCACCTGATTGCCCAGCACGCCACCCAAGACGCCACCGGCAATCGCCCCGGCGCCGCTGCCCGTGCCGTCACGCTGGATCGGCGTGACGCTGGTGACCGTGCCGCAGCTCAGGCACAGCGGCTTGGGTGCGGGGGGCGGGGGCGCAAAAACTTGAGGAGCTTGGGCCACGGGCGCGCCAGCGGCGACGGGCAGTGTGGCGGGTGCGTGAGTCTGTGCCGGACTGGGGGTGGATTTGGTGGCCACATGGGCAGGTTTCGCGGCGGCGGTTTTATGCTCCATGGCGGGTGCACCGTCTTTTTTCTCGGTCAGCACCGGACTGGGGGGCGGTGTTGCGGATACCGTGGCCACTGGGGCGGGCGACACCACCAGAGCGGGCACGGCACTCGCACCCGACTCGACGGATCGGGTGGGGCCGCGCATCAGGTAGCCGCCCATGGCCACCACGGTCACGCCCAGCACGGCCACGATGGCCCACAAGGCTTTGTTACCGCTGGCAGCGGCGGGTGAGGTTAGGGGAGAAGTGTCAAGTGAACGGCTCATTTTTATTTCCTTTCGGGCGTCCGTGGGCCCATGCCAAAGACTTCCCAAGCTGAACAACGCGCGGGCCGCTTAAAAGTAAACAAACCCCAAGGCTGCTGCAAGCGGGATCATGTAACGATTGGTAAGTTGACGTCGCGCCTGTGCGCGCGCCTCACAAATTAGGCGCCAACAAACGCTGCAACTGAGCCTCGCTCAAGCCGCGCCGCTGCGCATGGTCTTTGAGTTGGTCTTCGCCGATCTTGCCCACGTTGAAGTAGGTGCTTTGCGGGTGCGCGAGGAAGAAACCGCTCACGCTGGCCGCAGGCGTCATGGCCAAGCTCTCGGTCAAGTCCATGCCGATTTCGCCGCATTGCAGCAGCTCAAACATGTCCTTTTTGACGCTGTGCTCAGGGCAGGCGGGGTAGCCCGGTGCGGGGCGAATGCCCTGGTACTTTTCGGCAATCATGTCGGTATTGCTCAGTGCTTCGCCCGCCGCGTAACCCCAGAGATCAGTACGCACGCGGTGGTGCAGGCACTCGGCAAAGGCCTCGGCCAACCGGTCGGCCAGGGCCTTGAGCATGATCGCGGAGTAGTCGTCGTGGCCGACTAAAAACTGCTGTTCTTTTTTCTCGGTGCCAATGCCTGCTGTCACGGCAAAAACACCGATGTAGTCTTGATTTTTAGAGTCATTTCGGCCTGCAAGCCAATCAAAACTAGCGTGAGCAGATCCTAAATCAGGAGCAACTGCTTTGGGTGCAATGAAGTCAGCCAAGCAGCGGCTGGGCCGCATCACACCGTCAATCACTTGCTTCTCGGTCTGCTGACGCAGGCCGTGCCAGATCAGCGCCACGGTGCTGCGGCTCTCGTCGGTATAGAGCTCAATATCGTCGTCGTTCACGCTATTGGCCGGGTACAGGCCGATCACCGCGTTGGCGGTGAGCCAGCGGCCTTCGATTAGGCGTTTGAGCATGGCCTGGCCGTCGGCCAACACGCTCACCGCCTCGGCCCCCACCACCTCGTCTTTCAAAATCGCGGGGAAGGGCCCGGCCAGGTCCCTGGTCTGTAACAACGGGCCCCAGTCGTTTAATTTGGCCAGCTCGGCCAGGTCTATTTTTTTGAAGATGCGACGACCGATGAACTTGGGTGGGGGTGGGGTGTAGGCTGCCCAATCCACGGGTGTCTTGTTGGCCCGCGCTTTGGCCAGCGGCCACAGCGGCGTCTGCTTCTTGCTGGCGTGCTGCTGACGCACACGCGCGTAGTCGGCATTGAGCTCGGCGATGTAGTTCGGTGCCTTGTCCCCCAGCAGGGAAGCCGCCACGCTCACGCTGCGCGAAGCATCCGGCACGTAGACCACCGGGCCCTCGTAATGCGGCGCAATCTTGACGGCGGTGTGCACGCGGCTGGTGGTGGCACCGCCGTTCAGCAGCGGGATCTTTCGCAGGCGGAAGTGGTCGTCCTTTTGCATCTCGGCCGCCACATATTGCATCTCTTCCAGGCTCGGGGTGATCAGGCCCGACAGGCCCACAATGTCCACGCCCTCGACCTTGGCACGCGCCAAAATCTCATGGCAGGGCACCATCACCCCCAGGTTGATGACCTCGAAGTTATTGCACTGGAGCACCACCGTCACGATGTTCTTGCCGATGTCGTGCACGTCGCCCTTGACGGTGGCAATGATGATCTTGCCCTTGGTGCGCACGTCGCGCCCAGCGGCTTCGTCGAGCCGTTTTTCCTCTTCGATGTAGGGAATCAGGTGCGCCACGGCCTGCTTCATCACGCGCGCACTTTTGACCACCTGCGGTAAAAACATCTTGCCCTGACCAAACAAATCGCCGCCAGGATCGCGGTCACCATCACCGCCGTCTGGTTGGCCATGCCCACCGCGGCGATCACCGAGTCCAGCGAGAACACGATGTCGATGACCGCCATTCAGCCACAGCCGCGCCAACCCGCGCTTCCCCAACTCCGGCAGC
>JANPNG010000376.1:0-10820 GCA_031427355.1 Hylemonella sp. | reverse complement strand
CGACGCAGGTAGTACACCCTGGCTTCGACAGGCTCAGCCCGAACGGATTTATTGGCCCGCGTGCTCACGCGCTTGACCATGAAGCTGATGGCCACGCCGGTCTGGATGCCAAAGACGTTGTGCTTGGTGCCGCTGAGCTTGGGGTTGGCGCGCACGTCGCCCCCTAAGTCCACGACGTAGATGTCGGCAAATTCTTGCGCCACGGTTTTGCGAAAGCCGTCAAAGGTGCGGCTCTCGATGAAGCTGCGATTCGTCACAAAGGCCAACACGCCGTTTTCATTCAAGCGGTCACTGGCCCAGCGGAAGAAGCGCGCATACATGTCGTAGAGCTTGGTCTTTTGCGCGGTGCTCTCGGCGATGTAGGTTTGCTTGATGCGCGCATCAATTTGCGGGTATTCGCGGTTTTTGTTGTTGTCGTTTTCATTCGCCTGATTCGCGTTGTAGGGCGGGTTGCCGATGACGACGCTGATCTTGCGGGTGTTCTGGCGCTTGATGCGGGCGACGTTTTCCTCGGACACACTGCCAAATAAATCCGCGTTCACGCCCTTGGCCGAAGTGTGCAGGCCGACGTTGTCCAGCGTGTCCACAAAGCACAGGCTGGGGAACTCTTGGTACTGGCCGGTGATGGCCGCGTAGGTCGATTCGATGTTGAGGTTGGCCACGTAATAGGGCAGGATGGCGACCTCATTGGCGTGCAGCTCGTGCTGGTATTTGTGCGCCAGCTTTTTGGGCTGGCCGCGAAAGTGCTCCAGCAGTTCGCAGATGAAGGTGCCGGTGCCGGTGGCCGGGTCAAGAATGTCCACGTCTTTGTCGATCAGGTTTTTGCCGAAGTGTTTTTCACACAGCCAGTCGGTGCCTTCGATCATGAAGCGCACGATTTCGTTGGGGGTGTACACCACGCCCAGGCGGTCAGCGGCTTTGGCGTTATAGACCTTGTAAAAGTTTTCGTATATGACTTTGAGGAAGGTTTGCTTCTCGCCGTGGCTGCTGATTTGCGCAGCCGCAGCGCGGATGGCGGCGTAGTAGGTTTCCAGGCCTTTGAGTGTTTGCTTCTTGAGTGCGCCGGTGAAGAACGCGCCCTCTAGCGCGTACAGCTCGCGGGCGACATTGTTGTGCTGGTGAAACTCAGAGTCGTCAAACACCTTGGCGAAGATTTCTTCGGTGAGGATGTGCTGGATCAGCATCTCGCGCACATCGGCATCGGTGAGCGCGGGGTTGATGGCCTCTTGGGCGTGGATTAAAAACTTGTCTTCTGCCGCACGAAAACCGGGGTTCTTGTCGTGCTCACGATTGATCATCTCGCGCAGGGCCAAGAGCACGGCTGGCAGGTCGGTCTTGAACTGCTCCACCGCGGTGCGAAAGCCCGCAATTTCGGGCCGCTCAAAGCTGAAGAAGAGTTTGAGCAATTTGGACAGGGCTTGCGTGTCGCTCATGTCGCAGCGCAACACCTCTTGGCGGTTTTGCCAAAGCACAGCCAGTGCGTCGTCGCTGAAGATGATGTTGTCTTGCGGGTAGCCCTTTTTGAACTTCTTGCTGACCTCGGCGTCCAGGTCATCGTCGGCGTCTTTGGCCTCCCAGTAGCCCAGGGGCATGCGCAACTCGTGCAGCATCGCACCATCGACCGCGATATTGGTTTTGAACGCGGTCTTGAGCGGGTACTCAGCCAGGAAAATCAGGCCCTGCTGTTTGCCCCAGGCCTTGAGCAAATCCTTGAACGCCTCACGCACGATGGTTTCGCGGCTGCTGCCACTGGCGCGACGGATGAGGTCAAGCTGCTTGAGGTAGTCGTTGATGAGGAGTTGGCTCATGGGGTTTTGTGTTCGGGGCTTGGTGGACAGCTGGGACGATTATGCCGATCGCGATAATCACCCCATGTCCCTTGACCCGAAGTACCGCAGCCCATGAACGCCGCCCCTTTGTCCGGGCGTGACCTGGCCGCCGCCTTGGGTGTGATCGTGATCTGGGGCTTGAACTTTGTGGTGATGAAAATTGCGCTGCATGACTTCACGCCTTTTCAGATGGGTGCGGCGCGCTATGTGTTTGCCGTGCTGCCGCTGGTGTTTTTCATCCGTGCGCCCCAGATGCACTGGAAGTGGGTGCTGCTGTATGGGCTGTTTCAGGGGGTGGGGCAGTTCGGGCTGTTATTTTTGGCGTTGAAGGTGGGCATGAGCGCCGCGCTGGCCTCTGTGCTGATGCAGACCCATGTGTTCTTCACCGCGCTCTTCGGCTTTGTGCTGCTGCACGAGCGCATGAGCCGCCCTTTGGTCGGGGGTTTGATCTTGGCGGCACTGGGGCTGGGCTGCTTCAGCATGAACTTCGTCGCGGGCGCGAGCGTATCGGCCAGCGTCACGCTCATGGGCTTTGGCCTGAACCTGGGCGCAGCCGCGATGTGGGCGGCCTCCAACGTAGTGGCGCGCAAAGCGCAACAGGCCAGTCCGAACTTTGAGCCGCTGCAATTTTTGGTCTGGAGCAGTCTGGTGCCGATCTTGCCTTTTTTGCTCTTGAGCCTGTGCTTTGATCCCGCGCCCGCTGTGCCAGAGATGGCCTGGATCCATTGGGCCAAATGGGCCAGTGTGCCGTGGAGCAGCTGGCTGGCCGGGGCTTACCTCGGCTGGATTGCCACCATCTGGGCTTACGCCTTGTGGACCGGCTTGCTCAAGCGCCATCCGGCCAACCGGGTCGCACCCTTCAGCCTGGGTGTGCCGGTGGTGGGTCTGGCGGCGGGCATGCTGGCGCTGGGCGAAACCATCAGCCCCTGGCAATGGGCCGGCATCGCGTTGGTGGTGACCGCGCTGTTCTGCGTCATGTTTGGCGAAAGATTTGCAAGGCGAATCGGCCTCTAGGCCAATCAATACGTGCGTAAGAAGCTATTTAAACAATAGCAACTAAAACTGCCGGGCGAGCTTCGTCATGTCATCGTCTTCCATCACGCCCGCCGCAAAGCGCAACTTCACCCAAGCAGTGAAGTAGCTGTAGCGGGCCTGCGCCAGATCACGCCGCACGGTGTAGAGCTGCTGCTGCGCGGTCAGCACGTCCAGGTTCACGCGCACGCCGCCGAGCACGCTTTTTCGGGTGGCGACGATGAGTTTTTCAGCGCTGTCCTGGGCGCGCTCCAGGGCGTCCACGCGGTTGATGCTGGAGCGCACCAGGTTGAATTGTTTGCGCAAATCGGCCACTACTTTTTCAGTCTTCCCGTCCAGCTCAGCCTCAACCCGTTGCAAATTGGCCAGGGCCTGGCTGGTGCTGGCTTGCACGTAGCCGCCTGCGTACAGCGGAATGTTCAGCTGGATACCCAGGCTGCTGATGTCTGAGCTTTGGTTGTAGGTGACGACCGAATCGGCACGGCTGCGCACGTTGCTGGCCACCAAGTCCATGCGCGGGTAATGGCCCGCTTCGTTCTTGGCCACGTCCTGCTGACCGGCTGCGACGGCGTAGCGCTGGGCCTGCAAGTCGGCATTGCTGGCCAGTGCCAAGGCTTTCCAGTCGTCCAGGGTGGCCGGCACCAAGGGCTCGGGTTTGAAGCCTTCATGAATGCCCGCCACGACTTCAGCCGTCGACAGCACACGTCCCAGCATGCCGCCCAGCACTTGGCGCGTGTTGTCCACCTCGGCCTGCGCCTCGATCACCTGGGCCTGGGCCACATCGTATTTGGACTGGGTTTCCAACAGATCGGTGACCGTGCCCTCACCGGCCTGCAAGGAGCGCTCGTTCAGGTTTTTTTGTTCTTGCAAGGTTTTGACCTGAGCCAACGCCAGCGCCACCTGGTCTTGCGCAAACAGGGCGTCGGTGTAGGCCGTGATCAGGCGCACCGCTAATTCTTGTTTGCGGCTCTTGAAGGTGGCTCCGCTGTAGTCGGCCTGGGCTTGGCCCTGGCGGTACTTGGCCATGCCCTCGTAACTGAGCAGAGGTTGCTTGAACGACAAGGTGGTGGCCAGGCTTTGGTACTGGTAGGCCTGGGTGCTGTCCCTGCCCAGCAAGTCGGGGGTGGTGCGCTGGGCGGTGTTGTTGCTGCTGGTGTAACTGAGCGAGACGACAGGCAGCAAAGCCGCCTTGCCAATATCACGGTTGAACTTTCCACTCTCGTTTTCAAGTCCGGCGGCGCGGAACACGGGGTCGTATTGCAGAGCGGCGTCGTAGGCTTCTTGCAGCGTCAGAGCGTGAGCCGCTGGTGTGCTGACCACGAGGGCCAGGCACGTCCAGGCCAGCGTCCAGACCTTGAGCCTCATTCCTGACTCAGCGCGTGTTGCAGGCGATCAACCACCGGCTTGAGCAGGTAGCTCATGAGCGAGCGCTCGCCGGTTTTGACGAACACGTCCACCGGCATGCCGGGCCGCACTTCCAGGCCCTTGAGCTTGGCCATGCCTTCCGGGGTGACTCTGGCCTTGATCTTGTAATACGGCTCGCCGGTGCGCTCTTCCACCAGACGGTCAGCGGATACCACGGCCACCTTGCCAGGAATGTGCGGCGTGCGGTTTTGGTTGAAGGCGGTAAAGCTCAGGTCCACGTCCAAGCCGACGCGAATTTTGTCAATTAAATGCGGCGGGGCCTTGCCTTCGACCACCAGTACCTCGGACAGCGGCACGATGTCCAGCAGCCGCATGCCGGGCGTCACCACGCCGCGCTGCGTGAACACGGTCAGCCCCTGCACCATGCCCTCGACCGGCGCGGTGATCAGGGCGTTGGCCAGCTCGTACTGGTAGCCCGCAATGCGCTCGCGTAACTCGCCAATCTGTTTTTGGTTGCGGCCGATATTGCCAGTGTCTTCAAACGTGCTGCCGCGAATTTGCTCGGCCTGGCGCTCCAGCTCCAGCACGCGGTTGCGCGCCACATAGCCCTCGCTGGCCAGCTCGCGCATGCCCTTGAGCTGCTCGTCCAGCAACTTGAGTTGCAGCTGCTTGCTGTCGCGCGACTCCTGCAGGCCCTTGATCATGAAGTCCAGGCCCTGAATGCTTTCACGCACGCCGTTGATATTGGCTTTGACTTGGGTGGTGTCCATGCGCACCAACAACTGGCCGGGTTTCACCACGTCGCCATCGCGTACCAAAATTTGTTCGATGATGCCGCCCGCTGCGTGCTGCACGCTCTTACGGTTGCCCTCAGTGATGACGGTGCCGTTGATGGGCACGCCCTTGTCCAGCGGTGCGTAAATCGCCCAGGCCAGAAAGCCGCATACCCCCACCAGCACAATCAGCCAGCCCAGGCGGGCGTAGCTGCGTTCATCCATGCCCGTGCTGCCCTGGCCGGGGATTGTTTCTTGACTCATTTTGCGGTAAACGACGGTAGCTTCATGTGCTGGAGCACGGGCACGTAGGACTGGCTGCGGGGTGCGTTGGGCGCTGCGCTCGGGCCTTGGCTGGGGCTCGGACCTTGGCTGGGACCAGGGCCTGCCTGGGGCCGGGTGTGCGGGCTGGGCTGGGCTGGCGCGGGTGCGTTGGCTTGGCGCTCGGCCACCATGGCTTGCAGCACCTCGTCACGCGGGCCAAACGCCTGCACTGCACCCTCACGCAAGATCAACAGCTTGGTGGCGATGTTGACCACGCCCGCGCGGTGCGCGATCAGGACCACGGTTTTGCCGCGCCGCTTTAAATCGTTCACCGCCAGCGTCAAGGCCTGTTCACCGGCATCGTCGAGGTTGGAGTTGGGCTCGTCCAGCACCAGGAACGAGGGGTCGCCGTAGAGGGCGCGGGCCAGGCCAATGCGCTGGCGCTGCCCGCCTGACAAACCCGCCCCGCCATCGCCCAACACCGTGTCGTAGCCCTGCGGAAAATGCAAAATCATGTCGTGCACACCGGCCCGCTGTGCGGCCTGGATCACCTGTTCGGAGTCCACCTCACCAAAGCGTGCGATGTTCTCGCCAATGGTGCCGCCAAACAGCTCCACCTCTTGCGGCAGGTAGCCGACCCAGGGGCCCAGCTCATCTTTGTTCCAGCGGTACACATCTGAGTTGTCCAGCCGCACTTTGCCTGCGACAGACGGCCAGATGCCCACCAGCAGGCGCGCCAGCGTGGACTTGCCCGAAGCACTCGGCCCCAGCACGCACAGCACATCGCCCGGCACCAGCGCAAAGCTCACGGCCTTGAGCACCGCTACCGGATGACCGGGCGGTGCAGCAGAGACGCCTTCAACCGTCAACACACCTTGCGGGGGCGGCAGGCTCATGCCCGCCTCACGCGGTGGGTTGGCCAGCAGCAAGGCATTGAGCCGATCACGCGCGCTCTTCACGCCGCTCCACTGACGCCACACGCCAATCACCGCCTCCACCGGGCTCAAGGCCTTGCCCACCAGAATGCTGGCAGCAATCATCATGCCGCCGGTGATGCGCCCGTCCAGCACCAGCCAGGCCCCAAAGCCCAGCACCAGAGACTGCTGCGCCAAGCGCACAAACTTGGTCAAGGCCGTGATCAAGGCGGCCTTGCGGCTGGCCTCGGTGTGCATGTCCAAAAACTGCTGGTGCACCTTGTACCAGCGTTGACGCAAGTTGGGCAACATGCCCATGGCCTCGATCACCTGGGCGTTACGCAAGTTGTTGGTGGCCAAGCTGCTAGAGCTGATGGACAAGGCATTGGCCTCGGCCAGCGGCTTGTGTGTGACCTTTTCATTCAGCACCGCCAGACCGATCAAAAGAACCGTGCCCGCCAGCGCGAACAGGCCCAGCAAAGGGTCGAAGATAAAAATGACCAGCAGGTAGATGGGGAACCAGGGCGCGTCAAAGAAGGTGAACAGCGCATTGCCGGTGACAAACTGGCGCAGCGTGGTTAGGTCATTAAGCGCCTGCCCGGCGGTGGTGCCGGGTTTTTTCAGGTTCTGCTCGAACGCAGCGGTGTAAATGCGCTGGTTCAGACTGCCATCCAGCCGCGCACCCACGCGAATCACCACCTGGCTGCGCACATACTCCAGCGCGGCGATGAAGGCAAACATGCCCAGAATCATCAGACTGAGCATCCACAGCGTGTACTCGTTGTGGCTGGGCAGCACGCGGTCGTACACCTGCAACATGTACAGGGACGGCGCGAGCATCAACAGGTTGATGAACAGGCTGAACACGCCCACGGTGCGAAACACCGAGCGAAAGCCCGCCAGTGCGAGAGCGATCTCGCCTTGCTCTGCCGCCTTCACAGGTGCACCAAACCCACAGGCCCGACCTTTTGCAAACGATCAGACACGTGGTTTGAATCATGCACACGCCATGACAACACCCTGAATACCCGCATCAGGCAAAGCTGAAATCGTCAGCATGCAAATTGGCCACATCGACACCCATCAGCTTAATGGAGTCGCCCGCACCCATATCGATGGTCACGTCTGCGCCCACCTGCGTCGCATGATTTCTGACATCTGCCAGACTGCTATAGCCGAATCCTCTCATGTCAATAACGTCAGCTGTCGCAGACCCAGCCGTGAAGTCAGTAATGACATCCTGCCCACAGCCTTTGCTGAAGATGAAATGGTCGTTGCCCGCGCCACCAGTCAATATATCGTTCCCACCGAAGCCGATGAGAATATCGTTGCCATCGCCAGCATTCAGATTGTCAGCGCCAGTGCTGCCCAATGTCATGTCATCTGCATTCAGGTGACCATTCAATGAGGTATAGAACACTTTGGTCACGGCTGAACCAGCCGCCAGATTGCCAAACTTCATTTCGAGCGTGATGGCTGCATCCACCAAGGCGCCGTTTAAGTCCACTGGTGCCGAGAAGGCTGACGAGGCATAGGCGTCCCAGTTTGCGAACCCGTAGTTAGAGGCCCGGGCATCCACGTCGAAGGCCACCAAATTCACCGACACACCAGAAGAAGGGCCCGTGGCTCTGGACACCGCCAGATCATTCCCCGCTGTAGGGTTCGAGAGGACATCGTTGTAGGTGCTGTAAGTTCCGTACTTGTAGACATCCTGGTCTGGGTCGAAACTGCGCAGAAAGCGCACATCGCTCACCGTTGAGGCGGAGACGTTTTCGACCGTGATCGTCGTCTTGTAATAGGTTGCGCCAGCACCAAGCTCTATAAGCTGGGTCATTTTCACCCCACCCGCCACACCTGTCGTCATGGCCGCTAAGGTGGAATCATGCGACACATCGGAGGTTGTCGTTGCAATGTCATTGCGGCCAGAACGCTGATCCTGGACATAGCTGTGACCACCCACGCCCAGCACGATGGTGTCAACTGGCGAGCCAGGCAGTGTGAAATCACCAGCCGTTGGGGCCGCGCCACTGTTCCAGCCATCGGTATCGACCACATAAGAAATCTGTCTGGTGCCCGTCGGAGTCATGGGGTGGTAGTTCGAAGGCGCGCCGTTGGCCGTCCCCAGAGAACCTGCTGATGAAACGCCGATCTCCATGAAATTGCCCTGTAGGAACACATCGCCACCGACTGTGTCGTGATCGGCATAACCCACCACCAGGGACACCAAGCCGATATCCGTCGCACCGAAGGAATCTGTAACGGTATAAGTGAAACTATCCGTCCCCGCAAAACCAGCCGTAGGCGTGTAGGTGATGGTTCCATCAGCATTCAGATGGACCGCGCCGTGGGCAGCCGCACCCGCCCCGGCAACACTGATCACGTCACCTTCCGGGTCAGAATCATTGGCCAAAACCGCCACCGTCACCGGAGAACCCGTAAAGGCAAAGGCACTGTCATCAACTGCGGTCGGCGCATCATTTTGGCCATTGACCATCACATTAACGTTAGCGCTGCTGACACCACCATGCCCGTCGGCGATGGTATATGCGAAAGTATCAATAGCTGTCTGGCCTGCCTTCAAGTACTGGTATGCCGCACCAGCGGTGTAAGTCAGGCCCGCACCGGTGTTGACGACCGTGCCGTGCGTTGATGAAGTATTGATACTGCTAAAGGTCAAAGAATCGCCATCAACATCGGTGTCGTTGGACAACAAAGCAGCGTAAGAGATGCTGGTAGTGCCGTCCTCAGACGCCGCTATGGCATCAGCATTGGCCACCGGCGCGTCGTTGGTGCCGGTAACGGTCACACTCACGGTGCGCGCCACGCTGCCGCCATGACCGTCCAGCACATTGAAGCTGAAGGTCTCGATCTTGGTCTGGCCTGCGGCCAGGTACTCGACGGCTGAATCGGCCACGCTGTAGTTCCAGGTCACCACGCCACCCAGACCAGTCGTGTGGCTGGTGTCGGTACTCACGCTGGCGGTCAGCGTGCCCAGTGCGCCTGCGGAAGAGGTGACAGCACTGATGCTGTGCGCGTCGGTCAGGTCCACATCGGTGAAGGCTATGCTGCCGCTGTCGGTCAGGTTGCCCGCTGGGGTGACTTGTTCGGTCACTGTGCCGGCGACATCCGTGGTCGCCACGACCGGGGCATCGTTGACTCCGATTACTTTGACACTGGCCGTGGCATTGCTAAATCCGCCTTTGCCATCGGACACCGTAAATTGGAATGTGTCGATCAGAGATTCGTTGGCGGCGAGGAAATCAAGGGCCCCGGCAGGGTTGTAGGTCACTCCCCCGCTCGACAGTGCAACGCTGGCCCCGTGTTGGCTGGTGCCCGATACGATGGACAGCACAGCAGTGCCGCCATCCACATCGGTCACACCGGACAGGAAATTCGATCCCGCAAACGTGAAGGGCGTGTCTTCCGACACCCCATCGCGGATGATGCCGGCAAAACCAAGTTTCAGCGTGGCACCGATGGCTCGACCGCCGGTTGCATCGTACGAGCCGACGCGAAAATCGATGATGAAATTGCCGCTCTGGGCCAGTGTCAAATTCACGGTCTGCACACCAGTCGAACCGATGACGGGTACGAGGTAGTCGAAGATCGTCTGAACGATGGCGTGGGTCGCGGCATCACGTATGTAACCCGTTCCTTTCGCCTGGTCGCTACCGGCCAACAATTCATAGACAAACTTCACCGTATCGCCAGCCTGCCCAAGGAATGCATCGCTGGTGATCGTTGGCCCATAACCGGTTCCATAGCCGACCGGCACCTGGCCCGATAGCGTCAGCACCGCCACCGCATTGTCGCCAGCAATACTGGTACCACTGCGGTTGATGGTCGCCGTACTTATATTGGCCGATGTCATGCCCGAGATGGCGGTACTCACCGTCCAACCCGAGAAGTCTGGCGCAGCTTCGAACCCGCCATTGCCGAGTTGGTTCACGGCCAGCGTGACGCCGGGCACCACCGGCGCATCGTTTGCACCTTGGATGGTGATGGTCAACACGGCCTTGTCACTGAGGCTGCCATCCTGCATCGTGTAGTTGAACGTGTCGGTCAATGTGCCGCCAACGTTCAGCGCCTGCACGGCAGCATCGCTCTGGTTGATAGCGTAGCTGTAGCTGCCGTCGGCGTTCAAGGTCAATGCGCCGTGCGCACCCGTGAGTGCCGAGCCGAGTGTTCCTGATGTGCCCGAGCCTTCCGTACTGCCGGTGCGGATTGCCGTGACCGTGAAGTTAGCACTGGCTGTGTCGATGTCTGTGTCATTGGCCAGCACATTGCCGCTGGCATTGCTGCCGACCGTGCCGTTGTTGATGCCGCCCGCCTCGGTGGCTGAGCCGGTGTCATTGGTCGCAATAGGTGCGTCATTGGTGCCGGTAACGGTCACGCTCACGGTGCGCGCCACGCTGCCGCCCTGGCCATCCAGCACATTGAAGCTGAAGGTCTCGACCTTGGTCTGGCCTGCGGCCAGATACTCGACGGCTGTATCAGCCACGCTGTAGTTCCAGCTCACCACCCCACCCAGACCGGTCGTATGGCTGGAATCGGTGCTCACGCTGGCCGTCAGTGTGCCCAGCGCGCCTGCGGAAGGCGTCACGCCACTCAGGCTGTGAATGTCGGTCAGATCCACATCGGTG
>JANPNG010000375.1:0-6293 GCA_031427355.1 Hylemonella sp. | reverse complement strand
GTGCCCACGTTGACGTGGGGCTTGGTGCGTGCAAATTTTTCTTTTCCCATTTTCAATTCTCCGAAAAGGATGCAAAAAGCAAGTAATGAATCATCATCTACAACAACATCGGCACGACAGCACAAGCCTCGCACCCAAATTTGGTGCCCATTGCGGGAATCGGACCCGCGACCTCTCCCTTACCAAGGGAGTGCTCTACCACTGAGCCAAATGGGCAAATTTCATTCACAAAACACAGACCAGCCACTGATATCTGGAGCGGGAGACGGGAATCGAACCCGCGTCATTAGCTTGGAAGGCTAGGGTTCTACCATTGAACTACTCCCGCATCAAAGCCGCTACCAAGCCGATACCAACTTCGCGCCATATACCAATCACTGGTGGAGAGGGCTGGATTCGAACCAGCGTACTCGTAAGAGGGCAGATTTACAGTCTGCTGCCATTAACCACTCGGCCACCTCTCCTTCAGGTGAACCTGTGATTATGCCACGAAATTGGCATTTCCCCGTGCTGCTGCAGGAACACATTGGCCTGGCGAAAGTGGTTGCAGCCGATAAAGGGCTGTGGGGGGCGTAGCGCCGACAGGGGTGATGGATGATTGGCCGTCAGCACCAAGTGGTGTTCGCGTTCGGCTGGGTGCACCAATCGCACCAATTTCTGCGCATGCGCGCCCCACAACATGAAGACCACGGGGTTTGCACCACCCGCCACGGTCTTGATAATTTCATCAGTAAGCACTTCCCAGCCTTGGTTGGCATGGCTGGCGGGCAAGCCATCCTCCACGGTCAAACAGGTGTTGAGCAAAAGAACGCCCTGCTGCGCCCAGTGCGCCAGTGATCCGTTGGTTGGCAAGGCATTTGCCATCAGATCATCAGGCGACTGCGCTACAGCTTCACACGCCAATTCCTTGAAAATATTTCGTAAGGAGGGCGGTGGTCGGATGCCGGGCGCTACCGAAAACGCCAAGCCCTCGGCCTGGCCCGGCCCGTGATAGGGGTCTTGCCCCACGATCACCACCTTCACGCGCTCCAATGAGGTCAGCTCAAGCGCCCGCAAGGGCTGGGGTGGATAAACCGTCGCCCCAGCCGCCAGCCGAGTACGGATGAAGCCCCCCAGTTTTTGCCCCGCCTGACTGGCCAGAAATGCCTGAGCCAGGGGTTGCCAGTCTGCCGCTACCGGCCAATCTGCCGGACGCCACGCGTAAAGGCGATCAGCCGCGCCCAGCAGCATCAGGCAAACAGCTCCGCCAGCGCCGCACCGGGGTCAGGCGCCCGCATGAACGCCTCCCCCACCAAAAAGGCATGCACCCCCGCCTCGCGCATGCGCTGCACATCCGCACGCGCCTGGATACCGCTCTCCGTCACCAACAACCGATCACCGGGCACGTCTTGGCGCAAAGCCAGCGTGGTCTCCAGCGTCACCTCAAACGTGCGCAGATTGCGGTTGTTGATGCCGATCAACGGCGTCTTGAGCTTGAGCGCGCGCGCCAGCTCCGGCGCGTCGTGCACCTCCACCAGCACCGCCATGTCCAGGCTGCGGGCAATCGCCTCCAGCTCAGCCATTTGCGCATCGTCCAGGCAAGCGGCGATCAGCAAAATGCAGTCCGCCCCCATGGCGCGCGACTCATAAATTTGATAAGGATCCACCATGAAATCCTTGCGCAACACCGGCAAGGAGCAAGAGGCCCGGGCCTGCTTGAGAAAGTCAGGTTCGCCTTGGAAAAACTGCCGGTCAGTCAGCACCGACAAACACGCTGCACCGTGCTCTTCATAGGTTTGTGCAATGTCAGCCGGTATAAAGTCATCGCGAAACACGCCCTTGGAGGGGCTGGCCTTTTTGACCTCGGCAATCACGGCGGCCTGCCCCGCCTTGATCTTGGCGCGCAGCGCGCCCACAAAGTCACGCGTCAAAACCCGCGACTCGGCGTCGGAGCGCATGGCAGCGAAAGATTTACGGCTGATCGCAGCGGCGATTTCTTCGCGCTTGACCGCGACGATTTTGTTCAGGATGTCAGACATATTCATTTTCTCAAGTAGTGGCCAGCGTGCGGCTCAAACCCACCAGCTCAGCCAGCTTCGCCTTCGCCGCCCCAGATTCGATAGCCAGACGTGCCCGCGCAATGCCCTCGGCCATGCTGGCGCACACATTGGCCGCGTACAGTGCCACGCCGGCGTTCAAGATGACGATGTCGCGCGCCGGGCCGCTTTGGTTGTCCAGCACGCCCAGCAGCATGGCGCGTGATTCCTCGGGCGTGTCCACGCGCAGGGCGCGGGTGCTGACCATGGTCAGGTCGAAATCTTCGGGGTGAATCTCGTACTCGGTGATTTCACCGTTTTTCAGCTCGCCCACCATGGTGGCCGCGCCCAGGCTGACCTCGTCCAAGCCGTCGCGGCCATACACCACCAGCGCGTGCTCAGCACCCAGACGCTGCAAGGCGCGCACCTGGATGCCCACCAGATCGGGGTGAAACACGCCCATCAGCAAATTGGGCGCGCCCGCTGGGTTGGTCAGCGGCCCCAGGATGTTGAAAATCGTGCGGATACCCAGCTCGCGGCGCACCGGCGCTACGCTCTTCATGGCCGGGTGGTGATTCGGCGCGAACATGAAGCCCACGCCCACCTGCGCAATGCACTGCGCAATCGCCTCGGGCGTGAGGTTGATGTTGACGCCCAGCGCCTCCATCACGTCCGCACTGCCGCTCTTGCTGCTGACGCTCCTGCCCCCGTGCTTGCTGACCTTGGCCCCCGCCGCCGCCGCTACAAACATGGCGCAGGTCGAGATGTTGAAGGTGTGCGAGCCGTCGCCCCCCGTGCCCACGATGTCCACCAAATGCGTCGCGTCGGCCACCTTGACCTTGGTCGAAAACTCGCGCATCACCTGCGCCGCTGCGGTGATCTCACCAATGGTTTCCTTCTTCACGCGCAGGCCGGTGATGAGCGCGGCCATCAGCACCGGCGACATCTCGCCGCCCATGATGAGGCGCATCAGGTGCAGCATCTCGTCGTGAAAAATCTCACGGTGCTCGATCACGCGTTGCAAGGCTTGCTGCGGTGTGATTTTGTGGTCTGTACTCATGGTCTTGAATTTCTCGTCATTTTTATGTCAATTCTGGCTGTAGCCCTTTATTTACTAGCGCAAGCAGCTATCAAATAAATAGCGCATAAAAATTAACCATGCCAGTCAGTTGAGGACAGAGCTGGTGCACTACGTGTCACTGCGGTCTGTCCCACAAGGTTTCAGGAAGTTCTTCAGCATCGCGTGCCCATGCTCAGTCAAGATGCTCTCCGGGTGGAACTGCACGCCCTCGATGGCCAGCGTCTTGTGCTTCACACCCATGATCTCACCGTCATCCGTCCAGGCCGTCACCTCCAGCTCGGGCGGGCAGGTAGCACGCTCGATGGACAGCGAGTGATAACGGTTAACCGTGAACTGTTGCGGCAAGCCTGCAAACACACCGGTCTGCGTGGTGGTGATGACGCTGGTCTTGCCGTGCATGAGTTGCTGCGCGCGAATGATCTTGCCACCAAACGCTGCACCAATGCTCTGGTGCCCCAGGCACACGCCCAAAATCGGCAACCTGCCCGCAAAGTGGCGAATCGCCGCGACAGAGATGCCTGCTTCAGCCGGCGAGCATGGGCCGGGCGACACCACCAGCCGATCCATCTGGCCCGCGTTCAAGCGCGCATCCAACTCATCCAGCGTGATCTCGTCATTGCGAAACACATCCACTTGCGCGCCCAGCTCACCGAAATACTGCACCAGGTTGTAGGTGAAGGAGTCGTAGTTGTCCACCATCAAGATTCTGACCCCCACGTTCGGCACTGACGCGTCCTCTCTGCCCCCCGAGGGGGCTAGTTTTTCTTGGGGCGGCCCGGCGAAAAATTGCGTCGTCATTCCATCCCCTCCTCAACCACCTCAGACGCCCGCAGCAGCGCGCGCGCCTTGGCTTCGGTTTCCTTCCACTCCAGCTCGGGCACCGAGTCGGCCACCACACCGGCCGCCGCCTGCACGTAGAGCGTGCCGTTTTTGATGATGCCGGTGCGAATGGCGATGGCCACGTCCATGTCGCCCGCAAAGCTCAGGTAACCGCAGGCGCCGCCGTACAGGCCGCGTTTGCTGGGCTCTAACTGATCGATCAGTTCCATGGCGTGCACTTTGGGCGCGCCGGTGAGCGTGCCCGCCGGGAAGGTGGCTTTGAGGACATCAAGACTGCTCATGCCGTCCAGCAGCAGGCCTTCAACATTGCTCACGATGTGCATCACGTGGCTGTAGCGCTCCACGCTAAAGGCTTCGGTCACTTTAACGCTGCCAGTTTTGGCAATGCGCCCGATGTCGTTGCGCGCCAGGTCGATCAGCATCACATGCTCGGCTCGCTCCTTGGGATCGCCCAGCAGCTCCACTTCGGCCGCCTTGTCCAGCTCGGGTGTGGCACCGCGCGGACGCGTGCCCGCCAGGGGACGGATGGTGACCTTCTGACCATCCGGCGTTTGCTCCTGTCGCACCAAAATCTCGGGCGACGCCCCCACGACCTGGAAGTCTCCAAAGTCGTAGTAGTACATATAGGGTGACGGATTGAGCGCCCGCAACGCACGGTACAGCGACAACGGCGACTCGGTGTAGCGCTTGCTGATGCGCTGGCCCACCTGCACCTGCATGAAGTCACCGGCAAAGATCAACGCTTGGGCGCGCTCCACGGCGGCGATGTAATCGGCCTTTGCAAATTCGCGCACCGTAGGCTGCGTGGGTGAAGGCAAGACCTGCGGCGCTTTCACCGGCGCATCCAGACGCTCGCGCAGGACCTGCAAACGGGCCAGCGCACGCTCATAGGCCTGCGCTTGCGAGGGGTCGGCGTACACAATGAGGTAGAGCTTGCCCGATAGGTTGTCGATCACCGCCAGTTCCTCGCATTGCAGGAGCAGGATGTCGGGGCAGCCCAGCGTATCGGGCGGGCAAGAGTGCACCAGTTTTTTCTCGATATGGCGCACCGTGTCGTAGCCAAAATAGCCCGCCAGACCGCCGCAAAACCGCGGCAGACCGGGTTGCAGCGCCACTTTGAAGCGCTGTTGATAGGCCGCGATAAAGTTCAGCGGATTGTCTTGAGAGGTCTCGACCACCACACCATCGGTCACCACCTCGGTCACTGCGTCGGCCCCAAAGCCGCTGGCGCGCAACAAGGTGCGCGCTGGCAGGCCGATGAAGCTGTAGCGCCCGAAGCGCTCCCCGCCCACCACGGATTCGAGCAGGAAGGAGTGCTTTCCACCCTCCTGCACATAAGCCAGCTTCAGGTACAGCGAGAGCGGCGTTTCCAAATCCGCCAAAGCCTGCGCCATCAGTGGAATGCGGTTGTAGCCTTGAGCGGCCAGGGCTTTGAATTCGTCTTGCGTCATCATCACCTCAGACCAATGCCAGGCGCATGGCGTCAATCACCGCTTTGTAGTCGGGCTTGCCAAAAATGGCGCTGCCCGCCACAAAGGTATCGGCCCCAGCATCGGCCACGCGGCGGATGTTGTCGGCCTTGATGCCGCCGTCCACCTCCAGCCGGATGTCGCGGCCGGTGGCTTCAATGCGCTTGCGCACCGCTTCGGTCTTGCGCAGGGCCGAGTCGATGAAGCTTTGCCCGCCAAAACCCGGGTTCACCGACATGATGAGAATCAAGTCAATATCGTCCATCACCCAGTCCAGCACATCCAGCGGCTGCGCCGGGTTGAACACCAGCCCGGCCTGGCAACCCTTGGCCTTGATGGCCTGAATGCTGCGGTGCACATGGCCCGAGGCGTCGGGGTGAAAGCTGATGAGATCGGCCCCGGCGTCCGCAAAAGCTCCGGCCAGCGCATCGACCGGCTGAATCATCAGATGCACATCAATCGGCACCGGCGTACCATCCGCTTTTTTGGCGTGGGATTTAAGTGCCTGGCACACCATGGGTCCGAAAGTGAGGTTGGGCACGTAATGGTTGTCCATCACGTCAAAGTGGATCCAGTCGGCCCCGGCGGCAATGACGTTTTTGACCTCTTCGCCCAGGCGGGCAAAGTCGGCGGAGAGGATGGAGGGGGCGATGCGGAAGGTCATGGCGGGATTTTAAGGCCCTGGCCCGTTGAGGACAGAGCGGGTGCACGGCGTGTCACTGCGATGTGTCTCGCACGTTTTCAAGATACGATCAGCCCATGGCCAAGTATCAAATTCTCACGGAAGTCCTGCCCCGCTATTTGCCGGACCAGTCCGCCCCCGAGCAGGGCATTTTTACATTCGCCTACACCGTGTCCGTCACCAATACCGGCGAAGTCCCAGCGCAG
>JANPNG010000374.1:0-4361 GCA_031427355.1 Hylemonella sp. | reverse complement strand
ACGACGTGCGGCCATCAGGGCGGCTTCATTACACAGATTGGCCAGATCGGCACCGCTCATGCCGGGCGTACCACGCGCAATCACACCGGGATTGACATCCTGTCCTGCCGGAATTTTGCGCATGTGGACATTCAGGATTTGCTCCCGTCCGCGTATATCTGGCAGGGTCACATAAACCTGACGATCAAAGCGACCGGGACGCAGGAGCGCGGAATCCAGAATATCGGGGCGATTCGTGGCTGCCACCACAATCACGCCCACATTGGTCTCAAAACCGTCCATCTCCACCAGCATCTGATTGAGTGTTTGCTCGCGCTCATCATTGCCGCCACCCAGGCCCGCACCGCGCTGACGACCCACGGCGTCGATTTCATCGATAAAGATGATGCAGGGTGCATTTTTCTTGGCATTCTCGAACATGTCGCGCACGCGCGACGCGCCCACACCGACGAACATTTCAACGAAGTCAGAGCCTGAGATGCTGAAGAACGGCACTTTCGCTTCACCCGCAATGCCCTTGGCCAGCAGCGTCTTGCCGGTGCCCGGGGGACCAACCAGCAAGAGGCCGCGCGGAATGCGTCCGCCGAGTTTCTGGTATTTTTGCGGGTCTTTGAGGAAGTCCACGACTTCCTTGACTTCTTCCTTGGCCTCATCGCAACCGGCCACGTCCGCAAACGTGACGGGGTTGGTGCTTTCATCCAGCAAACGGGCTTTGCTCTTGCCAAAGCTGAACGCACCACCCTTGCCTCCACCCTGCATCTGGCGCATGAAATACACCCACACGCCAATCAGCAAAAGCATGGGGCCCCAGCTGACCAGCAGGGTCATGAGCAGCGAGCCTTCTTCGCGCGCCTTGACATCGAACTTGACGCCGTTACCGATCAAGTCACCCACCAGACCGCGATCCAGATAGGTGGCGATGGTGCGGACCTTGCGGTCATCGGTGGTGAGGGCCACGATCTCGGTGCCGCCGCCCTGGTTTTCCTGAATGATGGCGCTCTTGATGCGTTTGCCACGCACCTCTTCCAGAAAATCGGAGTACCCCAGATACCCGGCGCTGGCCGGGCCGCGCGTGTCAAATTGTTTGAACACGGTAAAGAGCACAAGGGCTATGACCAACCAAACCGCAATTTTAGAAAACCACTGATTATTCAAAGGGGGCTCCAGTAGGGAAGCAATTGAAAGGCGTACCGAGGGTACTTGGGGGTCATTTTAAGCACTTCAAGCCGCTGCAAGCTTGTTTTGTATCAAGCATCCATGGAGCAAAGAAGGGTTTTCTTAGGCTTAAGACCTCTGCCCACCAAAAAAGTTTCGGATGAACGATCCCGCGAGGCCTTGGGCTTGAGGGGTTTGACCGTTTTGAAAGCGCTTTTGAACATGGCCAGCACTTCGTTGTAACCGCTGCCATGAAACACTTTGGCCACCAAGACCCCCTCGGGTTTGAGATGCAACTGGCAAAAGTCAATCGCCAGTTCAATCAAGTGAGCACCGCGCGCTGCATCCACCGATTCAATACCGGTAAGGTTGGGGGCCATGTCAGACACCACCACGTCCGCCTGCCTGGCCTGCAAGGTCTGCGCCAGTTGCGCCATAGCCTCGGCTTCGCGAAAATCGCCCAGAATGAATTCAACGCCCTCAATCGGCTCCATGGGCAAGATATCCAGCGCGATGATGCGACCGTTGAGATCACCCTGCGCCGCACCCGTCGGCGAAAGCCTGCGCCGCACATACTGGCTCCAGGCCCCCGGTGTTGAGCCCAAATCCACCACCAGATAGCCAGGCTTGATCAGACCCAGGGTTTCGTCGATCTCTTTGAGCTTGTAGGCTGCGCGCGCCCTGTAGCCCTCTTTCTGGGCCTGTTTGACGTAAGGGTCATTGATATGGTCATGCAACCACGCCTTGTTGACCTTCTTACTTTTGGTTTTAACTTTCATTACCCCGATAATACCGGTATGCCCTCAATACAACTGACCCCCGCCCAACGCAAAGAACAGCGCTCGCTCGCCCACCACCTTGACCCGGTGGTGATGATTGGCTCTGACGGCCTCACCGCCGCCGTGAAGAAGGAAGTGGACGCTGCCTTGAACGCCCATGGCTTGATCAAGGTTCGCATTTTGTCCGATGACCGGGCCATGCGTGAAACCACGTTTGCAACCCTGGCCGATGAACTCAATGCCGCGCCCATTCAGCACATCGGCAAGCTGTTGATTTTGTGGCGGCCTATGCCCCCCAAAGTCCGCACCGAAAAAGAGGGCCGCATGCCCGGCCCGCGCGACGTCAAAGTGGTGGAATACAGCAAGCGCCCTGGTCAGCGACCCGAGATTAAAACTTTACGTGTGCTGGGCAATCAGCGCTTGACTGCTGGTGGCCGTGTGCGCCGTGCAAAACCTAAACAAACGTCAGTTAAAAAAGGTCGTCACGACTGAACTCGCGAGCCGATAGGCCGGGACAGTTTCCAGAAAACCACCCCGGTACACAGCCAGTGAGCCAGGTACATCAAGCTGCCAACGACATGCCATAGCGCCAGGTTCTCGCGCAACACAATCCGGGGGGCCACGGCGAACTCAGACAAGAGTGCCAACAGCATTCCGCTTACTATAAAAATCATAGCTGCTTGCGCAGGTTTTTCTTGGGCTTCAGGCCTTTTCCGTCCTGAAACCAACAGCAAAAGCAAGCCGCAGACGAGCGCCACCCAAGTCTGCGCTGTGAACAGTTTGGCTGCCATCGCGCCAGCCATGGCAGGACTGGGGAGATGGGTGAACAACAAGGGAACCACCCAAAACCCCACAGCGCACATGCTGCCCCACCATAGTGCGGCCAGCCACAGCGGTAGCTGCGCCAGCAGACATTCACCCCATGGTTCACCCCGTGTCGGTGCCGTCATGCCTTAGCGGTAGCTGACCGAGATAATTTCATACTCTTTGAGGCCACCCGGGGCTTGCACCACAGCCACATCGCCCTCTTCCTTGCCGATCAAGGCGCGCGCAAACGGCGAGCTGATGTTGATCAGGCCGAGTTTCAAATCCGCCTCATCCTCGCCCACGATCTGGTAGGTGACGCGGTCGCCGATGGCTTCGTCTTCCAGCTCTACCGTCGCACCAAACACCACGCGGCCACCAGCATCCAGCGCGCTGGGGTCAATGATTTGGGCGGCCGAGAGCTTGCCCTCCACCTCTTGAATGCGACCCTCAATGAAGCCCTGGCGATCCTTGGCGGCGTCGTACTCGGCGTTCTCACTCAGGTCGCCCTGCGCACGCGCCTCGGCGATGGCGTTGATCACCCAAGGGCGCTCCACCGTTTTGAGTTTGTGCAATTCAGCCTTGAGCTTTTCAGCGCCGCGTTTGGTAATGGGGATGGTGGCCATATTAATTTTCGAGTTGGGCGTGGAGTTCCTGGATGGAGTTCACATCCAGATTGTCCATGTGCTTCATGCCTTGCACGGCGGCTTCCGCACCTGCAATGGTGGTGAACGTGGTGACACGCCCCAGCAGCGCTGATGTGCGGATGTAGCGCGAATCGGCAATCGCATTGCGTCGCTCTTCGACTGTGTTGATGACCAGCGAGATTTCTGCGTTCTTGATCATGTCCACGATGTTGGGGCGACCCTCGGTGACCTTGTTTACCACCTCACAGGGCAATCCGGCCGCCTGCATGAAGGCCGCCGTGCCCTTGGTGGCGATGATCGAGAAGCCCTGCGCCAGCAAATCCCTCGCCACGCCCAAGGCACGCGGCTTATCGCTTTGCTTGACGGAGAGGAACACGCGCCCCGTGGACTCGCCACTTGCCGTGAATGGCCGGGGCAACTTGGTGCCTGCACCGAGTTGCGACTTGACGAACGCTTCGCCAAAGGTCTTTCCCACACCCATCACTTCGCCGGTGGACTTCATCTCAGGGCCAAGAATCGTGTCCACCCCGGGGAACTTCACGAACGGGAACACGGCCTCTTTCACGCTGAAGTACGGTGGCGTCACTTCTTTGGTGATGCCTTGCGAAGCCAAGGTCTGGCCCGCCATGCAGCGCGCTGCGACCTTGGCCAGTTGGATGCCGGTGGCCTTGGAAACAAAGGGCACTGTGCGTGACGCGCGCGGATTAACCTCGAGCACGTAGATAACGTCTTTGCCATCAATGTGCTGAATCGCAAACTGCACGTTCATCAGGCCCACCACACTGAGTGATTCGGCCATGGCGGCGGTCTGGCGCTTGATCTCGTTCACGGTCTCGACGGACAGACTGTAAGGCGGAAGTGAGCAGGCCGAGTCACCACTGTGCACGCCAGCCTGCTCAATGTGCTCCATCACACCGCCTATAAAAGTTTTGCCTTCGCGGTCGCGAATGCAGTCCACATCGCACTCAATGGCGTC
>JANPNG010000373.1:0-4568 GCA_031427355.1 Hylemonella sp. | reverse complement strand
ACTGATGCTGTACGTCGATACCAGCGTCTTGGTCGCGCTGTGCACCCATGAGGTTAAAACCGCCGATGTGGTCAAGTGGTACAGCGCTTGCACTCAGGAGTTGACGTCGGCGGCGTGGTGCGTGACTGAGTTTGCCAGCGCAATAGGGCTCAAACAACGCACTGATCAATTGACCCAAGCACAGGCGCAAGCCGCATGGATGCAGTTTGAGCGCATCTGCGCCAATGACTTGCAACTGCTGCCTGTGGAGGCCACGACATTTCACAAAGCCGCTGTGCTGACCATGGATGCCACCTCAGGTTTGCGCGCGGGAGATGCGTTGCACCTGGCCTGTGCGATTGAACACAAGGCGCAAGGCATGGTGACCCTGGATGCTGTGCTGGCCAAGAATGCCAAGCGGCTTCAGGTGAAACCGGTGGTGATTTAGGCGAGCAATAGGGGTAGGGCTCTCAACCCAGCCGCGCGTGATGCCGCGCAATCTGCACCCGCACCTGCGCCGGTGCTGTCCCGCCCAGGGTGTTGCGGGCGTTAAGTGAGCCGCGCAGGCTCAGGCAATCGAACACGTCTTTCTCGATAGAGGCGTTAAAGCCTTGCAGCACCGCGAGCGGCAGCTCGGACAGATCGACGTTGTGGCCGATGGCGGCCTTCACCGCGTGGGCGACGGTCTCATGCGCATCGCGGAAGGGCAGGCCTTTTTTCACCAGGTAGTCGGCCAGGTCGGTGGCGGTGGCGTAGCCCTTGAGGGCGGCGCGCTCCATGGCTTCAGGCTTGACGGTGATGCCGCCCACCATGTCGGCAAAGATGCGTAGCGTGTCTTTGAGCGTGTCCACGGTGTCAAACAGGGGTTCTTTGTCTTCCTGGTTGTCCTTGTTGTAGGCCAGGGGCTGGCCCTTCATCAACGTGACCAAGCCCATCAGGTGGCCGACGACGCGGCCCGTCTTGCCCCGGGCCAGCTCGGGCACGTCGGGGTTTTTCTTCTGCGGCATGATGGACGAGCCGGTGGTAAATCGATCTGCGATTTGGATGAAACCGAAGGGCTGACTCATCCACAAAATCAGCTCTTCGCTGAAGCGGCTGATGTGCACCATGGCCAGTGTGGCGGCTGCTGTGAACTCGATGGCGAAGTCGCGGTCGCTCACGGCGTCCAGGCTGTTTTGGCAGACCTGGGGCTGGCCTTGTTCATCGACCATGCCCAGCGCGCGCGCCACGCGCTCGCGGTCCAGCGGGTAGCTGGTGCCCGCCAGGGCAGCGGCACCCAGCGGAAGGTAGTTGACGCGTTTGCGCACATCGGCCATGCGGGCGGCGTCGCGGGCGAACATTTCCACGTAAGCCAGCATGTGGTGGCCAAAGCTCACCGGCTGGGCCACTTGCAGGTGGGTGAAGCCGGGCAGGATGACTTCGACGTTTTTTTCGGCAATGGTGAGCAAGGCTTTTTGCAGATCGGTGAGCAATTCGCCAATCAGGTCGATCTCGCCACGCAGCCACAGGCGCACGTCGGTGGCCACCTGGTCGTTGCGGCTGCGCCCGGTGTGCAGGCGCTTGCCGGCGTCGCCCACCAACTGCGTCAAGCGCGCTTCGATGTTGAGGTGCACGTCTTCCAGGTCGAGTTTCCACTCGAAGGCACCGGACTCGATTTCGCTTTTGATCTGAGTCATGCCTTTTTCAATGCTGGCGTGGTCGGTTTTGGAGATGATGCCTTGGGTGGCCAGCATCTCGGCGTGCGCCAGGCTACCGGTGATGTCGGCCAGCCACAGGCGCTTGTCAAAAAATACGCTGGAGGTGTAGCGCTTGACCAGATCGCTCATGGGTTCTGAAAACAGCGCCGACCAGGCTTCGGATTTTTTGTCGAGTTGATTTTGGGACATGATGGACGTGAGGGGCTGGGGGAATGAAGTGGCGAAATATGAGGCGAAAGCACAGAGGCAAGTCCCCATTGTGCAGCCCGCGCTACATCACCAATAATCAGGGGCCATGCAAGACACTCGAATTTTATCGACCTTCCAGGAGGAGCCGCCCGAAGCGCCCCCGCCTGTGAAGGTGCGCACCCCCCTTTTTGATGCTTGCTCGGTGGGAGTGGCCCTGCGGGCGGTGCTGTTTGTGGAGTCGGTGGTGGCGGTGGGGGCCATGTTTGGCGCGTCATCAACGCTGGACTGGCTGGCGCGGCTGTCACTCATCACCGGCGGGGCTTTCCCGGCTACCTTGGTCTGGCTGGTGGTGGCTTGCGCTGCGAAGCGGGTGCTGGCCCGCCTGCCTTTCAAGGTGCAGTACGCCGTGGGTGTGTCGCTGGGTGCGCTGGCGGGTCTGTATGGCTGCGGCATGCTGTTCATGGCGGGGCTGTTGGTTCCTGCGCCCTGGGTTGCCTGTGCTTTCTTAGGTGCGTTGTTGTCGGCCGCGTTGGTGGCCGCGCTGGCCTTGCGGGCACGGGGGCAAATGCCAGCGGCCACCACGGCGCGCTTGCAGGAGTTGCAGGCACGCATCCGCCCGCACTTCTTGTTCAACACCCTCAACAGCGCCATTGCCCTGGTGCGCGCCGAGCCCGCCAAGGCTGAGTCCTTGTTGGAAGATTTGAGCGACTTGTTTCGCTACGCCTTGGCGGATCAGGATGCCTCCGTGACGCTGGGGCAAGAGATCACCCTAGCCCAGCGCTACCTGGCCATTGAGCAGGTGCGTTTTGGGGAGCGGCTGCGGGTGGCGTGGTCGCTTGACCCACGGGCCGATGCCGCCCGCCTCCCCCCGTTGCTGCTCCAGCCGCTGGTAGAAAACGCTGTGTGTCATGGCGTGGAGCCGAGTGCGCAGGGCGCTGACATCAAGATTTCGACTGAGCGGCGCGGCTCTACCGTTGTTCTTAAAGTGACCAACACCGTGCCCGCCGGGCCGGGCGAGTCGGGCAACGGCGTCGCACTGGATAACGTGCGAACCCGCTTGCGCCTCTTGCATGACGTGCAGGGGCAGTTTCAAAGCGCGTTCCGTGATGGTGTGTTTCAGGTGCGAATCGAGGTGCCGCTATGACGTCAAACGTGACACTGAAAGTGCTGATTGTGGACGACGAAGCGCTGGCTCGCGCCCGATTGCGCACCTTGTTGGGGGACTGCAAATCACCCACTGCACGCGTCGAGGGCGAAGCTGCCAACGCTACCCAAGCCATGGAGCTGCTGCGCCGCCAGCCGGTGAACGTGGTGCTGCTGGACATTCACATGCCTGGCGCGGATGGCCTGACTTTGGCGGCGACCTTGCGTTCGATGCCAAGCTCTCCGGCGGTGGTGTTCGTGACGGCCCATGCCGAGTACGCTGTCCAGGCCTTCGAACTCGAAGCCGTGGACTACCTGACCAAGCCCGTGCGGCTGGAGCGCTTGCAGCAGGCGCTACAAAAAGTAGAGCGGTTTACCCTTATGAATAAAGGGCTTGAACCTGATTTACTTGAAGACGTGCTGGTGATCCAGGAGCGTGGCCGCACCGAACGCGTGCCGCTGAGCGAGGTGCTCTACCTCAAGGCCGAGCTGAAGTACATCACCGTGCGCACCAGGGCCAAGAGCTATCTTTTGGACGGTGCCATCAGCGATCTGGAAGAAAAATACCCCATGCAATTCATGCGCATCCACCGCAACGCCCTGGTCGCACGGCGCGCTGTGCGTGCGTTGGAAAAACATGTCGATCCGCAAGAGGGTGAGGGTTGGGCGGTGCGGCTCATTGGGGTGGAGGAACTGCTGACGGTGTCCCGGCGGCAGCTGGGGGCGGTGCGAGAAGCCATTGAAATGAATTGAAGATCAACTTAACGAGGTATTGACATGCTTGAACTTTTATCCGATCCCCAGGCCTGGATTGCTTTTGGAACGCTGACGGTATTGGAGCTGGTGCTGGGCATCGACAACATCATTTTCATATCGATCCTGGTTGATAAATTACCGCCTGAGAAGCGAGCAATTGCGCGCCGCTTGGGCTTGTTCATGGCCATGTTCATGCGCATCGGCTTGTTGCTGGTGCTGGCCTGGATCATCGGGCTGGTAGAGCCGCTGTTCACCGCGTTTGACAAAGCAATATCTGGGCGCGACATCATCTTGATTGCGGGTGGCCTGTTCCTTCTCTGGAAGAGCACGGGCGAGATTCACCAGTCGCTCGAAGGCGAGGAGGGCCACGGCTCCAGCGCTGTGAAAGCCACTTTCACGGCGGTTATTTTGCAAATCATGGTGGTTGACCTGGTGTTTTCGCTCGACTCCATCATCACTGCCGTGGGCATGGTGGACGAAGTCGCGGTGATGATCGCAGCCGTCGTCGCGTCGGTGGCGATGATGATGGTTTTTGCCGGCGCAATCGGCCGATTTGTCTCTGACCACCCGACGATCAAGATGCTGGCGCTGTCCTTTCTGGTGGTGGTGGGTGTGGTGCTCATCGCCGAAGGTCTGGGCCACCATGTGCCCAAGGGCTATGTGTACTTTGCAATGGCCTTCTCATTGGGCGTTGAAATGCTCAATATTCGGATGCGCAAGCGCTCGGCCAAGCCTGTGCATCTGAGGGAAGAATACGTAAAACAGCCGTCAGATAAATTTTGAAATCAATGGGGTAATGAGAGA
>JANPNG010000372.1:0-2386 GCA_031427355.1 Hylemonella sp. | reverse complement strand
CGGCCAGAGCGCCGTAGGCTCCGGCGGCATTGCCCACGATGCTCCAGGCCTGGGTGGCGCCGTTGTCCACGTCGCTGGCGCTGAGTTGGCCGGTGACGGTGAGCGCGGTGTCTTCCGTGACGCTGCCCTGCGTGGCTGCAGCGGCATTGGTCACCACCGGGCCATCATTGGTGCCATTGACCACCACAGACACCTGTTGGTTGACAAACGCGCCTTTGTCGTCCGTGACGCGCACGGTGAAGATTTCGGTATGGCTCTCGCCTGCGGCCAAAGCCTGGTTGGCCGCGTTGTTCAGCGAGTACACCCACTGGCCAGTCGCGGCATTGACCGCCAAAGCACCATAAGTACCGGCGGCACTGCCCACAATGCTCCAGGCCTGAGTAGCGCCGTTATCCACATCGCTGGCACTGAGTTGGCCCGTGGCCACGAGCGACAGGTCTTCGGTCACGCTGCCACGGGTGGCTGCGGCGGCATTGGTGATCACCGGGGCGTCGTTTTGACCGAGCAGTTCAACCGTGACCGATGCCGTGCTGACCGCGCCGTTGGCCATTCTCACCGTGTAGGTGAAGGTGTCTGTGATTTTCTGACCGGCAGCCAAATATTGCAGGTTGACGGAAGAGGCGTCGTATTTGACGGTGCCATCGGCATTCATGCTCAATGTGGCACCCAGGACTGAAGTCCCTTGTCCGGCCACAGGAAAAGTGGTGGACGTGAAGCCTGAGACCTTTTGCGCCAGCGAATACAGCTTGGCGGCTCCGGGGTCATTCGCCAAAACGTTGAGGCTGGCAACTCGGTTGTCTTCTGTGAGCCCGGTGAGCAGCGAGGCAAAGACGTCGTCTTTGGCAGCGCCCGTGATGGTTGCGACTTTTATTGATGTGTTAGTAGCCATATTTTCCCCTGTTACAAATTATTTAAGCTGTGCACAATATCACAGCCATTAACAAATTGTTACGTAGGGTTTACCCGCTATTTGGCTTTACTCCCGCATTTGGGCTTGAAATTTACAGAAATATCAACTAACCACAGCGCTATGGTAGGGATCGGTTCTCGCGCCTCGAATCAGTTGCAGCGCGAGGCTGCATGCAGCATGTTTCTGGTTCTCAGGGCCTCTTGCCGCGCAGCCACCGCAAAATCAGCCCCGGAAGCGGCGTACAACACGGCGCGCGATGAATTGACGACGATGGGCGCGGTGGTCTCGCCCGCCACGGCCCGCCAGCCCGCCTTGACGGTGGCCAGCGCATCGCCGCCCTGCGCACCCACGCCGGGGATCAGCAGCGGCACCGTGGGGGCGACGGCGCGTACGCGTTCGATTTCTGCGGGGTAAGTCGCACCCACCACTAGGCCGAGCTGGCCGTTTAAATTCCACGGGCCTTGCGCCAATTTGGCGATGTGTTCATACAGCAGAGGCTGGCCTTCAACCGACGCCAGGCGCTGGTTTTGCAGATCGTCGCCGCCGGGGTTGGAGGTGCGACATAACAAAAATGCCCCTTTGCCGTGGTAGTTGAGGTAGGGCTGCAGCGAGTCAAAACCCATGTAGGGCGAGAGCGTTACGGCATCTGCCCCATAGCGCTCAAAGGCTTCTTTGGCGTACTGCTCGGCCGTGCTGCCGATGTCGCCGCGCTTGGCGTCCAGAATGATGGGCACCTGCGGCGCGGCGCGGCGCATATGGGCCAGGAGCTGCTCTAGCTGGTCTTCGGCCCGATGCGCGGCGAAGTAGGCGATCTGCGGTTTGAAGGCGATGACGAGGTCGGCGGTGGCGTCCACAATCGCCGCGCAGAAGTCGTAAATCTTGCCGGCGTCACCCTTGTATTTCTCAGGAAACTTGGCGGGCTCGGGGTCCAGACCGACGCACAGCAGGGATGAATTTTGGCGCTCGGCGGTGCGCAGTTGGTCGAGGAAGTTCATGGGGGGACATTCTTAATCAGTTGAGGACAGAGCAGCTCATTCACTGCGTTCATGTAGCCTGGTCTGTCCCGCAAGGTCTCACAAATCAAGCACCAGCAGCGGTGTTTTGGCGCGCGAGCAACAGGGCATGAACTGGTCGTTGGCGGCCTGTTCTTCGGGCGTGAGGTAGAGGTCTTTGTGGTCGGGCACGCCTTCCAGCACGCGCGTCAGGCAGGTGCCACACACGCCCTGCTCGCAGGAGGTTTGCACCTCCACCCCGGCGGCCGACAGGGCCTGGGTGACGGTTTGATCGGCCAGCACCTTGATGATGCGGCCCGAGCTGGCGAGCTTGACTTCGAAGCTGGCGTCGTCCGCGGACTTCACCACTTCGGCCGAGAAGAACTCGTAGTGCAACTGCGCCTCGGGCCAGCCCTGGGCGCGTGCGCTGGCGAGCACCGCGTCCATAAAGCCCTTGGGGCCGCAGACGTAGAGGTGCAGGCCC
>JANPNG010000371.1:0-1569 GCA_031427355.1 Hylemonella sp. | reverse complement strand
GCCGCGTACTGTGTTGTGCAACCCGGTGATCACGCCGCTGACGGCAGACGGTCAGCGGGTCGGTATTTTTGAAGTCGAAGAGGGCTGGGAAGGTTGTTTGTCCGTGCCCGGCCTGCGCGCCATGGTGCCGCGCTACACCCACATCCACTACGCCGGCTTTGATCAATACGGGGATCCGATGGAGCGCACAGTGAGCGGATTTCACGCCCGCGTGGTGCAGCACGAATGCGACCATTTGATCGGCAAGCTCTACCCGATGCGCGTGCGTGACTTCTCAAAGTTCGGCTTCACCGAGGTGCTGTTTCCGGGGCTGGATGCGGGGCAGGAGGATTGAGCGGGCTGGCTTGGGCCATTGCGAGCAGAGACAAACCGAAGGGGAACGTCATGCGATTGAGCAAAATGCGCTCAAACGAAAAAATAGCAGTCAAGAACGCGTTGAGCGTCTGTTGCGGAATTTGAGAAGCGGCGCTGCTTTTCTGTCCCGTCAGTCGTTCTGCCAGCCGCGCCACGACGGCCAATGGAAACAAGAGCGTGTTGAAGTAGCTGGCACGCTTGACGGACAGACCCGCACGCGCACAGTCTGCTGCGAGTCGCGCTTTGCTGTAACGGCGTTTGTGATGCAGGTGAACGTCGTGCGGCCCCCACATCCACGAATAGGCAGGCACGGTTAGCATCAGCATGCCTCCGGGTTTGAGTAGGGTCTTCAAACGGGAGAGGGATAGCGCATCGTCATCAATATGCTCCAGCACATCGAACAGGCAGATCAAGTCAAACTGTTCTGACAGACTGTCTAAATCCTCGGGGCAGCGCCCCAGCCGCGTCGCGATTCGGCTGGCATCAAAGTCAGCCCGTTCTCTGGCCAGCACAATGGCTTTCGCACTCATTTCAAGCGCCATCACTTGCCCGAATTCGCTGAGCAGGGAGAGGTTGGCCCCCGTGCCACTACCCACTTCCAAGATGGCTGCATTCATGGGTAAATGCAGTTGAGCGATTTCACTGCGCAAGATTTTTCTGCGGGCCACGAACCACCAGTGCTGGTCCTGAATTTGCGCCATCTCGTTGTAGGCGTTTGGGCTCATGCCGTGTCCTTGTCTGCATCATCACGGTAATCGTTGCGGATGATGTAGATGGGGCGATGTTTGCTCTCGATGTAAATCCGACCAATGTATTCACCCAGCAGCCCCAGGCTAATGAGCTGCAGGTTGCCGAAGAAAAGAATGGCAATCAGCAGCGAGGCGTAGCCTGGTACGTCAATTCCCCAAATCAAGACCCGCAGAAGAATGAACAAGGCATACAGGGTTGTGAATGCGGCCCCCATCATGCCCACATAAGTCCATATTTTTAAGGGCGTGGTGCTGAAGCTGGTAATGCCCTCGATAGCAAAATTCCAGAGCTTCCAGCCAGGAAATTTGGATGTGCCAAAGGCTCTGGGTTCCCGGTCGTATTCCACCACCACGGTCTTGAAGCCGACCCATGAGAACAGGCCCTTCATGAATCGCTGCTGCTCGGGCAAGCGCTTGAGTGCGTCCACCACACACCTGTCCATCAGCCTGAAATCCCCCACGTTTT
>JANPNG010000370.1:0-6602 GCA_031427355.1 Hylemonella sp. | reverse complement strand
ATGCTGGAGCCGAAAAATTGCAAGGCGGCCTGCTCGCTGAAGGTGCCGTTCGGGCCCAAATAAGCGACGCGCTGATTGGCTTCCAAGGCCCGACAAGCCGACATGACTTCACGCCAGATGGTGGCAACACTACCCGGTTTGAGGGGGCCAGGATTGGTGGATTGCAAGTGCTGAATGACCTGGGTTTCCCGGTCTGGCCTGAACACGGCGGAGCCTTCGACACGTTTGATCTCGCCCACCTCGTGGGCCAGCGCCGCACGGCGGTTGATTAAGGCCAGCAAGTCTTGGTCAAGCGCGTCAATTTGGATGCGCAGGTCGGATAAGGATTTAGTCATCGGTGTGCGGGGTGTTGTCAGCTTGGCTGCGTTCAAATTCTTGCATGTAGGCCACCAGCGCCTGCACGCCTTGGAGTGGCATGGCGTTGTACAGGCTGGCGCGCATGCCGCCGACCGACTTGTGCCCCTTGAGTTGGAGCAGGCCATGCGCACCAGCGCCGGCCAAGAAAGCATCGTTGCGGGATTCATCGCGCAGGAAAAATGGCACGTTCATGCGCGAGCGGCAACCTGGGGCGACGCGGTTGATGTAGAGGCTTGACTGGTCGATGGCCTCGTACAGCAGCTTGGCTTTGTCGATATTGCGCGTCTCCATGGCCGCGATACCGCCCTGGGCTTTGAGCCATTTGAAAGTCAACCCGGCCATGTAGATGGCATAGGTGGGAGGCGTGTTGTACATCGATTGATGATCGGCCACGGTGCGGTAGTCAAAGGCGCTGGGGCAGGCGGGTAGGGCGTGGCCGAGTAAGTCGTCACGCACCACTACCAGCGTTAAGCCAGCCGGACCAATATTTTTTTGGGCACCACCAAAGGCCATGCCCACCCGCGACCAGTCCACGGGGCGGGATGCCACCTGAGAAGAAAAGTCGATGACCAAGGGTGCCTGGCAGCCCAGGGCTTGGAGGTCGGGGAGTTCATGAAACTCCACGCCGTGAATAGTTTCGTTGGAGCACATGTGCACGTAGCGAGCGTCTGCGCTGATCTGCCAGTTTGCGGAGTCTGGCAAAAACGTGTGTCCGTCGGCCTCGTTGCTGGCGGCGATATGGACCTTACAGTACTTGCGCGCTTCCTTCTGGGACTTCTGGCTCCAACTGCCGGTGACAACGAAGTCGGCTTTTTCTCCGCGTGAGAGGTTGAGCGGCACGATGGCGTTTTCTGCCAGACCACCGCCTTGCATGAACAGGATGTAAAAGTTTGGCGGAATGGCCAACAGCTCACGCAGATCAGCCTGAGCCTGTTCGTAGATGGCGATAAACTCTTTGGAACGATGGCTCATCTCCATCACGCTCATGCCACTGCCATGCCAGTCCAGCATCTCACTAGCGGCCTCAGCCAATACCTCGGGCGGCATCGCGCCCGGACCAGCAGAGAAGTTGAAAGGACGCGTCATCAGGCCTCGTCTTCTTCGCTGGCCCCTTCACCGTCGGTCGGATTGGCGTCATTTTCGACAATGCGTTGCAAGCCGCTGAGTTTGGAGCCTTCGTCCAGGCCAATTAGGGTCACGCCTTGTGTGGCGCGGCCCAGTTCGCGGATTTCGCTGACGCGGGTGCGTACCAGCACGCCCTTGTCGGTGATGAGCATGATCTCGTCGGCTGCATGCACCAGCGTGGCTGCAACGACTTTGCCGTTGCGCTCGGACTGGGTGATGGCAATCATGCCCTTGGTGCCACGGCCATGCCGGGTGTACTCGGTGATGCTGGTGCGCTTGCCGTAGCCGTTGACCGTGGCCGTCAGCACACTTTGCTGTTCGTCCTCAGCGACCAGCATGGCGATCACGCTCTGGGTTTCTTCCAGCATCATGCCGCGCACGCCACGCGCGCTGCGACCCAGCGGGCGCACGTCGTTCTCGTCAAAGCGCACGGCCTTGCCACCGTCGCTGAACAGCATCACGTCGTGCTTGCCATCGGTCAGCGCCGCACCAATGAGGTAGTCACCCTCGTCAAGATTGACGGCGATGATGCCGCCCTTGCGTGGGTTATTGAACTCGTCCAGAGCCGTCTTCTTGACGGTGCCCATGCTGGTGGCCATGAACACATACTGGTCGGCGGGGAAGCTGCGGTGCGTGCCGGTCAGCGGCAGGACGACGTTGATTTTCTCGCCCTCTTGCAAGGGGAACATGTTGACTATGGGGCGACCGCGCGAGCCGCGCGAACCGGCGGGTACCTCCCAGACCTTGAGCCAGTACAAGCGCCCCCGGTTGGAGAAGCACAGGATGTAGTCGTGCGTGTTGGCAATGAAGAGCTGATCGACCCAGTCGTCCTCTTTGGTGGCGGTGGCCTGCTTGCCCCGGCCACCGCGTTTTTGGGCGCGGTACTCTGACAGGGGCTGGCTCTTGATATAGCCGCTGTGGCTCAGGGTCACCACCATGTCGGTTGGGGTGATCAAGTCCTCAGTGCTCAGGTCAAACGAGCTGTGCTCCACCTGGCTGCGCCGCGCGCCGATCTTGCCCTGGCCAAACTCTTGCTTGATGGCGCCCAGCTCTTCGGTGATGATGACCGAGACACGGGCTGGTTTGGCCAGAATGTCGAGCAAGTCCTCAATTTCGGCCATTACTTCTTTGTACTCGACCACGATCTTGTCTTGTTCCAAGCCGGTCAAGCGTTGCAAGCGCATCTGCAAAATTTCTTGCGCCTGCGTGTCAGAGAGTCGATACAAGCCATCGCCGCCCATCCCGAATTCTTTCTCCAGTCCATCCGGGCGATAGTCGTCCGCATTGACCACGCCGCCGTCGGTTCGGGTACGGGTGAGCATTTCTCGCACCAGCTTGCTGTCCCACGGGCGGGCCATCAACTCGGCCTTGGCCACGGGGGGGGTGGGCGCATTGCGGATGATGGCGATGAAGTCGTCAATATTGGCCAGCGCCACGGCCAGGCCTTCGAGCACATGGCCACGCTCGCGTGACTTGCGCAAGGTGAAAACGGTGCGGCGTGTCACCACCTCGCGGCGGTGCTCCAGGAAGACTTCAATCAAGTCCTTGAGGTTGCACAGTTTGGGTTGGCCGTTGATCAAGGCCACCATGTTCATGCCAAAGGTGTCCTGCAACTGGGTCTGCTTGTACAGGTTGTTCAGTACCACTTCGGGCACTTCGCCGCGCTTGAGCTCAATCACCAAGCGCATGCCGGACTTGTCAGACTCGTCCTGGATGTGGCTGATGCCCTCGATCTTCTTCTCATGCACCAGCTCGGCCATGCGCTCTTGCAGCGTCTTTTTGTTGACCTGGTAAGGCAGCTCATCCACGATGATGGCTTGGCGCTGGCCTTTGTCGATGTCTTCAAAGTGACACTTGGCGCGCATCACGACACGGCCACGCCCGGTGCGGTAGCCGTCTTTCACGCCGTTGATGCCGTAGATGATGCCGGCGGTGGGGAAATCGGGCGCAGGGATGATCTCCATCAATTCGTCAATCGACGCGTCCGGGTTGGCCAGCAAGTGCAAACAGGCGTCCACCACTTCATTGAGGTTGTGCGGTGGAATGTTGGTGGCCATGCCCACCGCAATACCGCCCGAGCCGTTGACCAGCAGGTTGGGCAGCCGAGTCGGCATGACCAACGGTTCTTTCTCTGAGCCGTCGTAGTTGGGGCCGAAATCAACCGTTTCCTTGTCCAAGTCCGCCAACAACTCATGGGCAATCTTGGCCAGGCGGATTTCGGTATAGCGCATGGCGGCGGCGTTGTCGCCATCGACCGAGCCGAAGTTGCCCTGGCCATCGACCAGCATGTGGCGCATGGAAAAATCTTGCGCCATGCGCACGATGGTGTCGTACACCGACTGGTCGCCGTGGGGGTGGTATTTACCAATGACGTCGCCCACGATACGAGCCGACTTTTTGTAGGGCCGGTTCCAGTCGTTATTGAGCTCGTGCATGGCAAACAGCACCCGGCGATGGACGGGTTTAAGGCCGTCACGCGCATCGGGCAGTGCACGACCAACGATCACGCTCATGGCGTAATCCAGGTAGCTGCGCCGCATCTCTTCTTCAAGACTGATGGGCAAGGTTTCTTTGGCAAACTGGGTCATGGAGGGCAGTCGGGTCGGTGGCGTGGGCAATCGGCAATTCTAAGGGGGCTGCAATGTTGCGCGTCAGCAACAACAAGGCCGGGAATCGTGACTTTGTGCGGGACCGAGTTGCGCATTCGTAGTGCAAACGGGCTCTAGCCTGTGGCACAATGCACGGGACAGTACGGTGGTAGTAAGAATTAGCTTGCCATCATTTATTTATTAATTGCTCACAGATATCCTGTGAATTTTTCCCCCAAGAGGAGTCCCATGAAGAAGTTGAACAAAGTGGCAATGTTGATCGCCGTTGCAGCACTTGCAACCACGGCCAGCGCACAAAATATTGATAACTGGCGCAATGCTAGCGGCGACGCTTGGACCAGCGGTGCGGGCCTGTGCTGGCGCGATGCCAACTGGACGCCTGCGACTGCGGTCGCTACGTGCGATGGCGCCATTGCGCCGGCCGCCGCTCCTGCCCCCGCCCCCCAAGCTGCTGCTCCTGCACCCGCCCCTGTTGCCGCTCCAGCGCCTGCACCTAAGGCAGCCGCTCCTGCACCGGCTCCCCAGCCGCCCGCAGCTACCAAAGTGACCTACGCTGCTGATGCCTTCTTTGACTTCGACAAAGCTGTGCTCAAGCCCGAAGGTAAAGCCAAGCTGGATGACCTGTCTGCCAAGGTCAAGGACATCAACCTGGAAGTCATCATCGCTGTGGGTCACGCTGACGCTGTCGGCGCTGATGGTTATAACCAAAAGCTGTCGGTTAAGCGTTCGGAAGCTGTCAAGGCTTACCTCGTGTCCAAAGGCATTGAGAAAAACCGTGTTTACACCGAAGGCAAAGGCGAAAGCCAGCCCGTGGCTGACAACAAGACCGCTGCTGGTCGTGCCAAGAACCGTCGCGTGGAAATCGAAGTGGTTGGCACCCGCGCCAACAAGTAATCTCTTTCAAGTGATTTAAAAAACCCCGCTTCGGCGGGGTTTTTTGTTTCTAGCTTTCGTGCAAGATAATCGAAGCATGACTCCTATGTTGAACGTCGACCCCGCCGAGCTGGCCAAATTCTCCGAACTCGCTCACCGGTGGTGGGACCCTGAGAGCGAGTTTCGCCCCCTGCACCAAATCAACCCGCTACGGCTGGAGTGGATCAACCGTTTATGCCCACTTCAAGCTCAACAGGTTCTTGATGTTGGCTGCGGTGGCGGTATCTTGTCGGACTCTATGGCCCGCAAGGGCGCGCAGGTCCTGGGGCTTGACCTGTCCACCAAAGCGCTGAAGGTCGCGGCACTTCATGCCCTGGAAGCACAGACACCCCGGGTGAAGTTTCAGGAGGTCAGCGCCGAGGCCTTGGCCGAGCAACAGCCGGAGAGTTTTGACGTCGTGACCTGCATGGAAATGCTGGAGCACGTGCCCGACCCCTCATCCGTGGTGCGCGCCTGCGCCACACTGGCCAAACCTGGCGGCTGGGTGTTCTTCTCCACCCTGAACCGCAACCCGAAATCTTTTTTGTTTGCCATTGTGGGTGCGGAGTACCTGCTCAATTTGCTGCCCCGGGGCACCCATGAATACGCCAAGATGATTCGCCCGAGTGAGCTGGCCCGCTATGCCCGTGAGGCGGGGCTGGAATTGCAGCAAACGCGCGGCATGAGCTACAACCCCATCACTCGTCGTTACTGGCTGGGTGAGGACACCAGCGTGAACTACCTCTTCGCCATGAAAAAGCCAGCATGAAGACCCCTATGAGCCTGTTTCAAAACATTGAAGCCGTGCTGTTTGATCTGGACGGCACCTTGATCGATAGCGCCCCTGATCTGGGGGCCGCAGCCGACAAGTTGCGTACCGACCGGGGGCAGGTCTCTTTGCCGGCAGAGCACTACCGGCCCATTGCGGGTGCGGGTGCACGCGGTATGCTGGGCGTGGCCTTGGGCATGACGCCGGAGCACCCTGACTTCCTCTCCATACGAGAGGAGTTTTTTGTCAATTACGAAAACTGCCTAACCCAGCGCACCTACGCCTTTGCGGGTGTGGAAGAGCTGATCGAGCAACTTTTACAGCAAAACCTGGTCTGGGGCGTGGTCACCAACAAGTCCAAGCGTTTTACCGACCCACTGACGCGCGCCATGCCCCTGTTTGCCACGGCGCGGGCGATTGTGAGTGGCGACACCACGCCCCACGCCAAGCCCCATCCCGAGCCCCTGTTGGAGGCAGCTCGCCGTTTGGGGCTGGCCCCCGAAAAATGCCTGTACGTCGGCGATGACGAGCGAGACATCGTCGCCGGGCGCGCCGCTGGCATGGGCACGGTGGCCGCCACCTACGGTTATCTGGGTCAAAAGGCTGACGTGGCTAGCTGGCAAGCCCATGCCCACATCAATTCTCCGGTTGAGCTCTTGCAATTGCTGGTAAAGGCCTAAAATAGGCCACTTGGGGCTGCACTGGTTTCGACGTGGGTTCGGACGCGCAGCAGGGCATGTCGAGGTTCTGTTACCTCGTAAAACAGCAGAAAAAACCTAACTGCAAACGACGAACGTTTCGCACTCGCTGCTTAATTGCACGTGAGCCTC
>JANPNG010000369.1:0-7347 GCA_031427355.1 Hylemonella sp. | reverse complement strand
TTTGCAGCACAAGGAAAAAGCGCGCAAAGACGATGTGGAGCTGACCAAAAGCAACATCTTGTTGATTGGCCCCACCGGCTCTGGCAAGACCTTGCTGGCGCAAACGCTGGCGCGCCAGCTTGATGTGCCTTTTGTGATGGCCGACGCCACTACCCTGACCGAGGCGGGCTATGTGGGCGAGGATGTCGAAAACATCATACAAAAGCTGCTCCAGAGCTGCAATTACGAAGTCGAACGCGCGCAGCGCGGTATCGTGTACATCGACGAAATCGACAAAATTTCCCGCAAGTCGGACAACCCCTCGATCACCCGTGACGTGTCGGGTGAGGGCGTGCAGCAGGCGCTACTCAAGCTGATCGAAGGCACCATGGCGAGTGTGCCGCCGCAGGGCGGGCGCAAGCACCCTAATCAGGATTTCATCCAGCTCGACACAACCAACATCCTTTTCATTTGCGGCGGCGCTTTTGCGGGCCTGGAGAAGGTCATTGAAAACCGCACAGAATCCTCCGGCATTGGCTTTGGTGCCACGGTCAAAAGCAAGCAGCAACGCAGCTTGACCGAGGTGTTCAAGGAAGTCGAACCCGAAGACTTGATCAAGTTCGGCCTAATCCCTGAGTTGGTCGGTCGTATGCCGGTGGTGGCTACCTTGACCGAGTTGAGCGAAGAGGCCATGGTCAAAATCTTGACCGAGCCCAAGAATGCCCTAGTTAAGCAGTACAGCAAACTTTTGGCCATGGAAAATGTGGACCTTGAAATTCGCCCTGCGGCTTTGACGGCCATTGCCAAAAAAGCGCTGGCTCGCAAAACAGGGGCCCGTGGTTTGCGTTCTATCCTGGAGCACGCATTGATTGACACGATGTTCGAACTTCCGAATCTATCGAATGTTGAAAAGGTGGTGCTGGATGAACCCACCATTCTTGACAACAAGCCGCCTTTGCTCGTTTACCGGGAAGTTGCCAAAAAGGCCTGATTCGTCAGGCATTTGCACTCGTTTTCGGAGCTTCCATCCGTTTTTATTCGATCAATAATGCTCGGACGGGTTGAAGTTTACGAATTGCGATCCATATTCAACAGGTAACTAAAAGGTCTTCCCATGTCTGGTCTTACCCCATTGCCTGCCATTGCGATTGAATTGCCCTTGTTGCCTTTGCGCGACGTTGTGATTTTTCCGCATATGGTGATTCCTCTTTTTGTTGGACGTCCTAAAAGTATCAAAGCGCTGGAGTCGGCCATGCAGGCTGAGCGCCGCATCATGCTGGTGGCTCAAAAAACGGCCGCCAAGGATGAGCCGCAGGTGTCTGACATGTTTGATGTCGGTTGCATCTCCACCATTTTGCAAATGCTCAAACTGCCTGATGGCACCGTCAAGGTGCTGGTCGAGGGGCAGCAACGCGCGTTGGTCAACAAAATTGTGGAAGGTGAATCTGAGTTCACTGCCAACGTGACGCCGGTGGTTCCACCCGAGGTAGCCACAGAGGGGCGGGAACAGTCCAATGATATTGAGGCTTTACGCCGTGCGGTGATGCAGCAGTTTGACCAGTACGTCAAGCTCAACAAAAAAATCCCGCCTGAAATTTTGACTTCGATCGCCAGCATTGACGACCCGGGTCGCCTGGCTGACACCATCGCTGCTCATCTGCCGCTTAAGCTGGCCAATAAGCAAGAGGTGTTGAGCCTGGTGGGTGTGAAAGAGCGTCTGGAGAGCCTGTTTGAGCAGATTGATCGTGAGGTTGACATTCAGAATGTTGACAAAAAAATTCGCGGCCGAGTCAAGCGTCAGATGGAAAAAAACCAGCGTGATTTTTACCTGAACGAGCAAGTCAAAGCCATTCAAAAAGAGCTGGGTGAGGGCGAAGACGGCGCGGACATCGAAGAGATTGAGAAAAAAATCAAGTCCGCGAAGATGCCTAAGGAGGCGCTGAAAAAAGCCGAGGGCGAGTTCAAAAAACTCAAGCTCATGTCACCCATGTCGGCCGAGGCCACGGTGGTGCGCAACTACATTGATGTGTTGACCGGTCTGCCCTGGGTCGCCAAGACCAAGATCAAGCATGACTTGGCGCACGCGGAAAAAGTGCTGAATGAAGATCATTACGGTTTGGACAAGGTCAAGGATCGCATTCTGGAGTACCTCGCGGTGCAACAGCGCGTGGACAAGGTCAAGGCCCCCATTCTGTGCCTGGTTGGCCCGCCCGGCGTGGGCAAGACCTCGTTGGGGCAATCCATAGCCAAAGCGACGGGGCGCAAATACGTGCGCATGGCATTGGGCGGTATGCGCGATGAGGCTGAAATTCGCGGCCATCGGCGCACTTACATTGGTGCCATGCCCGGTAAAGTGCTGCAAAGCCTGGCCAAGGTAGGAACGCGTAACCCGTTGTTTCTGCTCGATGAGATCGACAAGCTGGGCACAGATTTTCGGGGTGACCCATCGAGTGCGCTGCTTGAAGTGCTGGACCCTGAGCAAAACCACAAGTTTGGCGACCATTATGTGGAGGTGGACTTTGACCTGAGTAACGTGATGTTTGTGGCAACGTCCAACTCGATGAACATTCCACCCGCTTTGCTGGACCGTATGGAAGTGATTCGTCTGTCGGGCTACACCGAGGATGAAAAAGTCAATATTGCGTTGCGGTATCTGCTGCCCAAACAGCTCAAAAACAATGGGGTTAAAGAAACCGAATTATTTGTTGCGGAAGAAGCTGTACGCGACATCGTGCGTTACTACACGCGTGAAGCGGGCGTGCGCTCGTTGGAGCGTGAGCTGTCCAAGATTTGCCGCAAAGTCGTCAAAGCCTTGCAGCTCAAGCAAATGCAGCCGCTGGTCAAGGTCACAGATCAAAACTTGAATGACTTTTTGGGCGTGCGCAAGTTCAACTACGGACGTGCGGAGCAAATGAACCAGGTCGGGCAGGTGGTGGGTCTGGCATGGACGGAGGTCGGCGGCGATTTGCTGACCATTGAAGCCGCGCTGATGCCGGGCAAAGGCATTGTCAAAATGACGGGTTCATTGGGCGACGTGATGAAAGAATCGGTTGAGGCAGCTCGCACGGTGGTGCGCAGCCGGGCGCGCCGACTGGGTATCCCTGATGACTATTTTGAGAAGCGGGATCTGCATATTCATGTGCCCGACGGCGCCACACCCAAAGATGGTCCCAGCGCGGGTGCCGCCATGACCACCGCCTTTGTGTCTGCACTGACAGGCATCCCTGTGCGGGGTGATGTGGCCATGACGGGCGAAATCACCTTGCGGGGTGAGGTGACGGCTATTGGTGGACTCAAGGAAAAGTTGTTGGCTGCGCTGCGGGGCGGTATTAAAACCGTGCTGATTCCAGAAGAGAATGCGAAGGACTTGCAGGAGATCCCGGACAACGTGAAGCAGGAGCTGAACATCATCCCCGTTAAATGGATCGACAAAGTGCTTGAGATTGCATTGGAACGAAAGCCCATGCCCTTGACGGATGAAGAGCCGGCGACGCCCTCAGGCGTCGCGCCCTCACCGACTGCAAAGTCGCTGGCGGAATCCACCGGCACCATTCAACATTGAGTCAAATTTTTTAGAGTGTGCCAGGGGAAATACGAAAAATATCGGTATAATTCGACTCTTGTTAACGCGGGAATAGCTCAGTTGGTAGAGCGCAACCTTGCCAAGGTTGAGGTCGAGAGTTCGAGACTCTTTTCCCGCTCCAAATTCCAAAAAAAGGAAGCCCAGGCTTCCTTTTTTTATTCTAAAAATTTGGCGCGATAGCAAAGCGGTTATGCACCGGATTGCAAATCCGTATAGCCCGGTTCGACTCCGGGTCGCGCCTCCAAAAAACTCCATGCGGGAGTAGCTCAGTTGGTAGAGCGCAACCTTGCCAAGGTTGAGGTCGAGAGTTCGAGACTCTTCTCCCGCTCCAACATTTTGTCTGGTCTCAAACATTGGTAGGTTAAAGAAAACCAAACGATGGTTCAGGCAGCCAGCATTTTGCAGGACAATGCCGTAAAGCCCATGCCTCGATGGTGAAATTGGTAGACACAGCGGACTTAAAATCCGCCGCTTTCCTGCATAAGGGGCGTACCGGTTCGACCCCGGTTCGAGGCACCATTTCTGGCAGCAATTAGAGAATTCAACATGGCAAGTTACAACGCCCCACTGGAAATCCATGTGCATGGTCAAGTGCCTTTGCGCGCTGACGTCAGCTTCGAGCAATTGCAAGACGCACTCAAGCCCTTATGGGCTTACGCGGGTGCCACATCACTGGCTAAAGGCGCACACAGTGCCTATGAAGATGAGCCCGGTATCAAGTTTGATGCACAGGAGCACGTGCTCCAACTGTGCTGGACGGTGCCGGGTGATGAGGATATTCGTGAGTCGCTCGATGAAATGTGCATGAATTTGAACGAGCTTGCACTCACTGGCGCGCCTATTGAAGTCACCTTTTACGATGCCAATTTTGATGAAGATGAGGAGGAGCAAGATGCGCCTTCACGTGACGACTTCATGATGCTGTTTGTCGGCCCCAATCCGGCAGCCATCATGCAGGTGCAGCGTGACCTGCTGGTTCAAGACGTCATCAATATCATGGAGCGTCACTTTGATGCTTCTGAGCTCGGCGGTGTGGTGACCGAGATCGACCGAATGTTCAGTCAGCGTTTTGACGCGCTCGTCAGCTCTCTCGATATTGGCAAGCCCCCCCGGGGTTCAGGCGGTGGGCATGGCGGCATGGGCCATGGCGGTGGCCGAAAGCCACGGCACTTGCACTGATTCGACCTTAGCGCTTCTGATACTGAGTCGCCCCAAACATGTTTTCATGGGCCTTGGGGTCCACCAGGGGCTTGCGTAGGCTGGCCAGAACCTCTACACCGCGTCTCACAGCGGGTCGCGCTTCGATGGTGTCAAACCATTTTTTCAGGTGCGGGAAGTCCGCCCAGTCGATGCCCTGATTTTTCCAGTTACGCAACCACGGGAAGATGGCGATGTCGGCAATGGTGTAGCTATTGCCTGCAATGTATTTGTGTGTGGCCAGTTGCTTGTCCATCACGCCGTACAGCCGTTTGGCCTCGTTGGTGTAGCGGTTCACAGCGTATTCAATTTTCTCGGGTGCGTAGAGGCGGAAGTGGTGGTTTTGACCGAGCATGGGGCCCACGCCACCCATCTGGAACATCAGCCACTGCAGCATGTCGTACTTTTGGCGATCTGTTTTGGGCAGGAACTTGCCTGTTTTAGATGCCAGGTACAAGAGGATGGCACCCGATTCGAACAGTGAGATGGGTTTGCCGTCCGGCCCCTGAGGATCAACGATGGCGGGGATTCGGTTGTTGGGGCTGATCTTGAGGAACGCCGGTTTGAATTGATCCCCCGCACCAATGTTCACCGGGTGCGCGGTGTAGGGAAGACCACACTCTTCCAGCATGATGTGGACTTTGTGGCCGTTGGGCGTGGCCCAAGAATAAACGTCAATCATTGTTTGGCTCCAGGTATGCCGGATGGAAGCTTCGCAAAATGATCTTGCGCTGAACTCCATCGAACAGGGCGCATTCTAAGCAAGTGTCATCAGGCTGGTATTGCCACCCGCAGCAGCTGTGTTGATGCTGATGCTGCGCTCGACGATCAAGCGCGGCAGGGGAATTTCATCGCTGCCTGGTTTCATGGACGTCAAGGACACGATGGCCCCGGGTCGTTTGGCCAGCATGGGGCTGTTGGAGGCCTTGGGCCAGTTCTGGCACCTTCATCAGGCCTGTTGAGCTAGCTTCCAAGCCATCTTGGCCAGGGGTCGCGCACCCGCCGCTGATTTGACGGCCTGGGCACTGGAAGCCGTGCCGTTTTCGACCCGCTTGGCGATGCCTTGCAAAATGGCGGCGAGGCGAAACAGGTTGTAGGCCAAGTAGAAGTTCCAGTCCGGCTTGAGGGCTTGCGGCGTGGTGATGCCCGTGCGCTCGCAGTACATGCGGATGTACTCAACCTCACTGGGGATGCCCAGGCTTTGCAAATCCAGCCCACCGATACCGCGGAACTGCCCTGGCGCAATGTGCCAGGCCATGCAGTGGTAGCTGAAGTCGGCCAGTGGGTGGCCCAGGGTCGAGAGTTCCCAGTCCAGCACGGCCAGCACGCGCGGCTCAGTGGGGGTGAAACATCAGGTTGTCCAGCCGGTAGTCGCCATGCACGATGCTCACCTGGCTTTCATCGCGCGCGCTGGCGGGCATGTGGGCAGGTAGCCAGGCCATGAGCTGCTCCATCTCGACAATCGGCTGGGACATCGGGCCTGCCCCGTCGGCCGAGGCAACATACTGTTTGCTCCAGCGACCGATCTGGCGCTCGAAATAGTTGCCCGGTTTGCCATACCCAGCCAAGCCGCGTTCAGCAAATTTGACGGTGTGCAGGGCAGCGATGACGCGGTTCATTTCCTTGTAGATCGCACAGCGTTCAGCCATGCTCATGCCGGGCAAGGTTTGATCCCACAGAATACGTCCGGGCATGAATTCCATCACATAAAAAGCGCGGCCAATGACCGTTTCGTCCTGGCACAAGCAGTACATGCGGGGCACCGGCACATCGGTGCCGTACAGTCCGCGCATGACGGCAAACTCGCGCTCGACGGCATGCGCCGACGGCAGCAGCTTGGCCACTGGCCCCGGCTTGGCGCGAATGACATAACTTTGCGTCGGCGTGCTGAGTTTGTAAGTCGGATTGGACTGGCCACCTTTGAATGACTCAACGGTGGCTGGGCCACAAAAGCCGTCAAGGTTCTTTTCCAGCCAGGCGCACAGGGCAGTGACATCAAACGCCTGTTGCGCTGAAACAGCTTGGGTGCCGGTGAAGTGATCAAAGTCGCTCATGGTGTGCTGTTCTTGGGGTTTCAGTTATCAGACTCACTGATGCGCATCAGGGTTTTGCGGTTGCGAATGACCAGGCCACCGGGTTCGATGCGAATGGCGTCCTCGCGCTCCATCGCTTTGAGTTCCTGATTGACGCGCTGGCGCGACGCACCCAGCAGTTGCGCCAGCTCTTCCTGCGCCAATTGCAAGCCGATGCGCACCTCTGACCCATCGCTGAGCGAGGGCACGCCGTAGCTGCGCACCAAATGCAGCAGTTGCTTGGCAAGGCGCGCGCGCAGAGGCAGGGTGTTGAGGTCTTCCACCAGGCCGTACAACTGACGGATGCGCCGCGCATGCAGGCGCAACAGCGCTTCGTAGAGCTCGGCATGGAGCGCCAGAATTTTCTTGAAATCCGCTTTCGCCACGCACAGAATCGTGCTGTCCCCATGGGCGTAGGCATCGTGCGTGCGTCGGTCGCCGTCGAAAATCGCCACATCCCAAACCAGATGCCTGGCTCCACGTAGGTCAGCGTAATCTGCTTGCCCGAGATCGACG
>JANPNG010000368.1:0-9525 GCA_031427355.1 Hylemonella sp. | reverse complement strand
ATAGGCCGCGTGTGGGCCACCGGCACCCAGCGGCATGCCAAAGCGCTGTGTGCTGCCGACGACGATGTCGGCGCTCCCCGGCGCGTCAGGCGCGCCGCCCCACTCTCCGGGCGGTGTCAGCAGCGTCAGCGCCAGCAGATCAGCGGCCACGCAAAAGGCTGCGTCTTGCGCGTGGGCCTGGGTCACCAACGCGCGCAGGTCATGGATGGCCCCAGTGCTGCCGGGGTACTGGGCTAGCACGCCAAAGTAGTCGCCTTGCGCCATCAAGGCTGTGATGTCGCCCACCCGCACCGCAATGCCCAGCGGGCGGGCGCGGGTCTGGATGACGGCAAGGGTTTGCGGGTGGCAATCTTGCGCGACGATGAAGGAGTTGCTTTCGCTCTTGACCGAGCGGCGGGCCAGCGTCATGGCCTCTGCGGCGGCGGTGGCTTCGTCCAACATGGAGGCGTTGGCGATGGTCATGCCGGTGAGATCGCACACCATCGTTTGGAAGTTGAGCAGGGCTTCCAGGCGGCCTTGCGAGATCTCGGCCTGGTAGGGCGTGTAGGCGGTGTACCAGGCGGGGTTTTCCAGCACGTTGCGCAGAATCACGCCGGGCGTGTGGGTGCCGTAATAGCCCTGGCCGATAAAGCTTTTGAAGACCTTGTTTTTGGTGGCGAGGGTTTTGAGCTCGGCCAGCGCGGCGGCCTCGGTCACGGGGGCGGGCAAGTCCAGGGGCTGGCTGCGCGCGATGCTGCGGGGCAGGATGCCGTCGATCAACTCGCGGCGCGAGGCTGCGTCCACCACACCCAGCATGCGCGCCTCGTCAGCGGCATGAATACCGATGTGGCGGTACAAGAACTCGTTGTGGTGCTCCAGGGCGGACAGGGGCGGCGGTGGCAAAGTCATGCAAGACCCTTAATTCACCGTTCGCCCTGAGCCTGTCGAAGGGCCAGCGAGGTGTGGGAGCGGGGCTTCGACAGGCTCAGCCCGAACGGGTATGTCTTAATTCGAACGGCTCACCCTCACGCGCTGGCCGCAAACGCCGTGTAGGCCGTCTCGTCCAGCAGGGCAGTGAGCTGCGTGGGCTCAGACAGTTTGACCTTGAAGAACCAGCCTGCGCCTAGCGGGTCGCTGTTGGCCAGCGAGGGGTCGTCGCGCAGGGCCTCGTTGACCTCGGTGACTTCGCCCGTCACAGGCATGAACACATCGGCCGCCGCCTTGACCGACTCCACCACGCCCGCCACCGCGCCTTGCGCGATGCTGCTGCCGACTTTGGGCAACTCGACAAACACCACGTCGCCCAGCGCCTCTTGCGCGTGGTGGGTGATGCCGACGATGACCGTGTCGCCCGTCACATTGAGCCATTCATGGTCTTCGGTGTACTTGATCATTCTTTTTTCTCCAAATAATGGGGGTCAGATTCCAATTAATTTTCATGCCGCTTAGCGGTGATAGCGCGTGGGCACAAAGGGCAGGGCGCACACCACCATCGTCACCGGCTTGCCGCGAACGATGGCGCTCACCTGCGTGCCGACTACCGCAAATTCTGCCTCAACATAGCCCATGGCAACGGCCTGATTCAGGGTGGGGGATAAAAGACCGCTGGTGACGCTGCCGATGCGTTGGCCTTGCAGGCTTTGCAGCTCGCTCGGTTCGCGCACGGGGATGCGCTCCAGCGCCAGCAGGCCGACGCGTTGGCGCGTCACGTTGCCTGGTGCGGCATCGAGTTGCGCCAGCACGCGCGCCGCGCCAGGGAAGCCGCCCGCGCGTGCCCCACCCATGCGCCTCACTTTGGGGATGGCCCAGCTTAAGGCCGCTTCTACCGGCGTGGTGCTGGCGTCCATGTCGTTGCCGTACAGGCACAACCCGGCTTCCAGCCGCAGCGAATTGCGCGCACCCAGTCCGGCGGGTTTGACCTCGGGTTGCGCCAGCAGAGCGCGGGCCAGGGCTTCGGCCTGCATCTCGTGCACGGAAATCTCGAATCCGTCTTCGCCGGTGTAGCCGCTGCGGGTGACGAAACATTCGATGGTCTGGTGCGGCCCGGCGCTGTCGCAGGCAATGCGAAACGTGCCGCCACTCATGAACACCAGTTTCTCGATGCCGGGGCAAAGTCTTTGCAGTGCTTGCACGGCCAGCGGCCCTTGCAGCGCCAGCAACGCGCGCTCGGGCAGGGGGATGACCTGGCAGCGTGTGGCTAGGTGCGCCTGCATGTGCGCGATGTCAGCCGCCTTGCAAGCGCCGTTAACGATGATGAAGATGTCCGTGCCCCGGTTCACCAACATCAGGTCGTCCATGATGCCGCCCGCGTCATTGAGCAAGAGCCCATAGCGCTGCCTGCCCTCGGCCAGGCCCAGCACATCCATGGGCATGAGCGTCTCTAGCGCGGCGGCCGCATCTGGCCCCACCAGGCGCAACTGCCCCATGTGCGACACATCAAACAGGCTGGCAGCGGTGCGCGTGTGCTGGTGCTCGGCCATCAGGCCTGCGGGGTATTGCACCGGCATGGCGTAGCCAGCAAACGGCACCAGGCGAGCACCCAGCGTCACATGTAAGTCGTGCAGTGGGGTGTGCAAAAGATCGTGGTCGGTGGGGTGCAAATCAGGCTCCTGGGGGAGAAGAGTCTCACCCCTGCTGTCCAATGTACCCGAGAGGCCTGAGAGGCTTTCGCCTGAGCAAGTCGGGGCGTTACCATAGCCAAAAATCAAACACCATGAATCCAACATCTTTCATCATCCCCGCGCTATCAAGGGCGGCTGTGGCCGGTTTGCCGCTGCGGATCGGCCAAAGCGTTGATGCCATCGACACGCCCGCTCTGGTGATTGACCTGGACGCCATGGAGCGCAATCTGCGGGCCATGCAGCGCTTTGCCGACCAGCACCACGTCAAGCTGCGCCCGCACGCCAAGATGCACAAAAGCGCGGAGCTGGCGCGCCAGCAGATCGCGGCGGGAGCGGTCGGCGTGTGCGTGCAAAAAATCTCAGAAGCCCGAGCCATGGCGGAAGGCGGCGTGCGCGATATTTACGTCAGCAATGAAGTTGTGTTGCTATCAAAATTAGAGCTGCTAACGCATATATTTATTGAACTAGCGGCACAAAATGGAAAAATTTCCATCGCTGTGGACAGCCTGGCAGGCATTCGCAATCTGGCCCAGACTTTGCAGAACGTGGACGCACAGGGCAGCGCCCGTATCCACGTCTTTATTGAGATCGATGTCGGCCAGGCCCGCTGCGGCGTGCCGCCGGGCGAGGCGGCCCTGCCGCTGGCGCGCGAGATTGCCCTGCACCCGCGACTGCACTTCGCCGGTCTGCAGGCCTACCACGGGCGCGCCCAGCACCAGCGCACGGTGGCCGAGCGCCGCGCCACGCTGGCTCAGGTGATGCAGGATGTGCAGCGCACCCGGGATGTTTTACAGCAAGAAGGCTTCACCGTGGAACTGGTCACCGGTGCGGGCAGCGGCACCTTTGCCATCGAAGCGGCCAGTGGCGTCTTTGGTGAGCTGCAAGCGGGCTCCTACCTCTTCATGGACGCCGACTATGCGCAAAACGAGGTTGACCCTGAACAACCCGTTTTTGAGCACGCGCTGTTCGTTAAATCACACGTCATGAGCGTGCAGGCGGGCCGCGCCGTGTGCGATGCGGGACACAAAAGCCACGCCATCGATTCAGGCCTGCCGCGCGTGCATGGGCGTGGCGATGATTTGCGCTACACCAGTTGCAGTGACGAACACGGCGTGTTGCACGGCAGCGACATGCCGCAACTGGGCGAGGTGGTCTGGCTCATTCCCGGCCACTGCGACCCCACCGTCAACCTGCACGACCAGATGATCGGTGTGCGCGGTGGTCTTCAAAACGGCGTGGTGGAGCGCATCATCAAAGTGGATGCGCGTGGGGCCTTGACCTGAGGCCTTACATCCCTGCGTAATTCGGCCCACCCCCACCCTCAGGCGTGACCCACACAATGTTTTGCGTCGGGTCTTTGATGTCGCAGGTCTTGCAGTGCACGCAGTTTTGCGCGTTGATTTGCAGGCGGTCGGTGTTGTCGTCGTTCTTCACAAACTCGTACACCCCGGCCGGGCAGTAGCGCGCCTCTGGGCCTGCGAACTTGGCGAGGTTGATGTTGACGGGCACAGACGCATCTTTCAAGGTCAAATGCGAGGGCTGGTTTTCGGCGTGGTTGGTGTTGCTGATGAAGACGCTGGAGAGCTTGTCAAAGCTGATCTTGCCGTCCGGCTTGGGGTAGGTGATAGGCGTGCACTCCGCCGCAGGCTTGAGTGCTAGGTGATCCGCCGCCTTGCCATGCAGCGTCCATGGCGGGCTTTGGATGCCCAGCTTGGGCAGCAGCCATTGCTCGATGCCGGTCATGATTGCACCGACCCACATGCCTTTTTTGTACCAGAGCTTGAAGTTGCGCTGTTGCATCAGCTCGGTCATCAGCCAGCTTTTCTCAAGCGATTCAGGGTAAGCGCTCAGCTCGTCCGCACTGCGGCCCGCCACCACGGCGTCATAGGCGGCATCGGCGGCCAGCATGCCGGTCTTGATGGCGGCGTGGCTGCCCTTGATGCGCGCGGCGTTCAGCGTACCTGCGTCGCAACCCAGCAGCGCGCCACCGGGGAACACCGTCTTGGGCAGGGCTTGCGGCGTGCCGTTGTTGATGGCGCGTGCGCCGTAGCCGATGCGCTTGCCGCCTTCCAGATGCTTGCTGATGGCGGGGTGCGTTTTCCAGCGCTGCATCTCTTCAAACGGGCTCAAGTAAGGGTTTTGGTAGTCCAGGCCAATCACGAAGCCCAGCGTGACCTTGTTGCCTTCCAGGTGGTAGAGAAAACCGCCGCCAAAAGTGCTGCTGTCCATCGGCCAACCAGCGGTGTGCACCACTTTGCCGGGTTGCGCTTTGGCGGGGTCGATCTCCCACAGCTCTTTGATGCCGATGGCGAAGCTTTGCGGGTCTTTGCCCTCGGTGAGCTTGAATTTTTCAAGCAACTGCTTGCCCAGGTGCCCGCGCGCGCCTTCGGCAAACAGGGTGTACTTGCCCACCAGTTCCATGCCGATCTGAAAGTCGCCCGTGGGTTCTCCGTCCTTGCCCACGCCCAGATTGCCGGTGGCCACGCCGCGCACCGCGCCCTGGTCGTCGTACAGCACTTCGGCGGCGGTGAAGCCGGGAAAAATTTCCACGCCAAGCGCTTCCGCCTGCGCGCCCAGCCACTTCACCACGTCACCCAGGCGCACGACAAAGCAGCCGTCGTTATCGAAGTTGCGCGGCACCAGCCAGTCGGGCGTGCGTGTGGCACCGGTTTCGGTCAGGAACAGCACGTCGTCGCCGGTCACGGCCTGCTGGAGCGGCGCGCCCAGTTCTTTCCAGTTGGGCAGCAGCTCGTTCAGGGCGATGGGGTCCATCACCGCGCCAGACAGGATGTGTGCGCCCGGCTCGGAGCCTTTTTCCAGCACCACCACCGACACATCCTGCCCTTTTTCCGCAGCGAGTTGCTTGAGGCGGATGGCTGCACTCAAGCCGGCCGGGCCAGCGCCGACGATCACTACGTCGTATTCCATGGCTTCACGCGGGCCGTACTGGGTCAGAATGTCTTGGGGTGTCATGGGCTTCTCGCTTGTGGATACTTTGTTGATTGGAATAGTGTGTCGGGTGACTGGGCGGCGTTCAGGACCACGTCACGGTTGCCGTGAACATGTAGCCCGCGCCATAAACTGTCTTGATGATCTTGGGGTTTTGTGGGTCGGCTTCAATCTTGCGGCGGATGCGGGATATTCGCACATCTATGCTTCGGTCGGTGGGTGACAAGTCACGCTGTCCCAACAGTTGCTCACGCGTCAGAATCTGATGGGGTCGCTCGACAAAAGCCCTCAGGACCTGTGTTTCAGCCGTGCCAATGACGTGGTCTGTGCCATCGGGTGCGCGCAAAATGTTAGCGGCGCAGTCCAGCGTCCAGCCGATGAAACTGGCGTAGCGCCGCTGGTTGGTCGCACCCACCTGGTGCGACGAACCACGGCGCCTCAGGATGCTGCGCACGCGTGCCACCAGTTCTCGGGGCTCAAACGGTTTGATCACGTAGTCGTCAGCCCCCAGCTCAAGACCCATCACGCGGTCGATGGTGTGGCCGCGCCCGGTCAGGATCAGAATGCCGCAGTTGGTCAGCGCCCCGATTTTCCGGATCAATTCAATGCCGTCCATGTCGGGCAATCCAAGGTCCACCACACACAGATCGGGGCGCTCGGTTTGCAGTCGGCGCAGTACTGACGTGGCATCATGAAACCATTCAACCGGGTGACCAAATTCTTCCAGCGCCCGCATCACCAAGCGCGCGACGCCTTCATCGTCTTCCACCACGTAGATGAGTTGGCGCATAGCGCCCGACTCAGTGGCAGAGCGCACGGTCAAAACGACACCCCCTGCAACAACGCTACCAGTTGGGCCTTAGTAAAGGGCTTGGCCAGCAGAGGGATGCCGGGCAAGTTGTCTGAATCTGGTGCATAACCGCTCATCAGAATGATTTTAGGGACTTGGCCTTGCTGAATGGCGTGGTGTGCCACTTGACGCCCATCCACCCCTCCAGGCATCACGATGTCGGACAGCAGCAAGCGGATGCCAGAGGTTTGATCAAGAATTTGCAGCGCCTCCCGGCCGGTTTCGGCTTCCAGCACGGAAAAACCAAGGTCAAGCAAGAGTCGGCGCACCACACGGCGCACATTTGCATCATCCTCCACCAGCAGGGCCAGGCCCTGACCGGGCGGGCTGTTAGTGCGTCCGCCGTCGTCGCTCTGAACTGGCTTGCGGGCAGGTGCCTCGACTTCAGACGGCAACCAAAGCGTCACCGTGGTGCCCGTGCAGGGTTCACTGGCGATGTCAACCGTGCCGCCCGACTGGCGGGCAAAGCCGTAGACCATGGCCATGCCCAGACCGGTTCCTGTGCCGGGGCTTTTGGTGGTGAAAAAAGGCTCAAATACCCGGGCCCGGGTGGCCTCGTCCATGCCGCAACCGTTGTCGCTCACCTCCACAGACACGTAGGGACCGCTGGGCAAGTGAAGCACACCCGCCTGTTGGGCATTCAGTGTTTCGGCCTTGCATCGAACGCTGATTTCGCCACGGCCTTCAGTGGCATCGCGGGCATTGAGGATCAGGTTGATCAGCGCATTTTGCAGCTGGTTGGTGTCCAGGCGGGCGTTCAGCGTTTGCGCGTCAAGATGGACTTTCAGCGTGATGGCTTCGGGCAGGGACCGGCGCACCAGTTTATCCACGGCGGCGACGAGTTGGTTCACATCAACCACATGAGTCTCGACCGGATGCTTGCGTGAAAACGACAGCAGTCCCTTGATCAGCTCGGAACCACGCCGGGCCGCCTCAATGGCCGGGTCGATGAATTCGGGCACATGGGGTTTGGCCGAAGGCTCTTCGGCCAGTGCCGTCAGACTACCCAGTATCACCGTCAGAATGTTATTGAAGTCATGGGCCAATCCGCCGGTGAGCTGGCCCAGGGCGTCCATTTTTTGCGCCCGCGCAATCAGCTCGTGCGAACGACGCTGGTCGGTGATGTCAAAAGTCAGCTCAAAGCAGCCCGCGACCGATCCGTCGGCGGCGACTTCGGGGATCAGCGATGTGCGCGCCACCAGGCTGCGGCCATCCACCGTGCGCACGTCGTATTCAAACGTCACGACCTCGCCGCGCCGGGCGCGTGCGACTTGGGGCTTGATTCTGTTGTAGGTTTCTGTGCCGAGAAATTCACGGGCGCTGACTGCCCCCGGTTGGGCGGGGTCCAGGCCAAACCAGTCTTGGTAGCCCCGGTTGATGTAGTGGTAGCGTTGGTCACTGCCCACATAGGCCACCAGCGCGGGGATGGAGTCAGTGATGAGCCGCATTTGCTGTTCACTGCGGCGCAGGGAGGCCGTGCGCTCGGCCACACGGGACTCCAGCAGGGCATTGTGTTCGCGAATCAGCCGCTCGGAGCGGCGTTGCTCGGTGACATCCGAATACAGCGTCACGAAACCATGGTTGGGCACCGGTACGCCACGCACCCGCAGCACCGCTCCATTGGGCCGGATGCGCTCCATGTCATGGGCAGAAAAGGCACGTGCGGCTTTCACACGCTCGTTGACGTGCTGTGCACGGTCGCCTTCACCGTATTCACCCCGTTCCGCATTGAAGCGGATGAAAGTCTCAAACGGTGCACCCACGTAAGCCATCTCCTGCGGGAAATCCAGCAACCGCAGGAAAGTCTGGTTCCAGGCCACCATGCAAAGGTTCTCGTCGATCAGGGTAAATCCCTGGTCAATCAGATCCAACCCCGCCTGAAGGGATTCGTGACGTTTCAGGTTGTCACTCGTTGGCGTCGTGGTCGGCAAAGGCAGACGGCTGGGGTTGACAAGGGGATTAATTTCCATCACCGGATTCTAGGAGTGTGACGACCACCCTAGCCCGGCTGCAATCATTCGTCACATTTGCGCAGGATTGTTGAAAACATCTTTGTTGATGATTCGCTGCATACATTAACGTCTCTTTGTGATGTGTACTGCACCAAGTACGCGGGGAAGAGAACGAGGAGTCTGCCATGCGTCACAACCATCCCTACCGGCTGGGTCTGGACAAGAATGCTGCCAACTTTGTGGCACTGTCGCCGCTGAGTTTCATTGAACGTTCGGCCCTGGTGTATCCAGATCGGCTAGCTGTCATTTACGGCACGCGACGCCAAACCTGGGCGCAAACCCACACCCGCTGTCGTCAATTGGCGCATGCATTGGTTGCCCGTGGCATTGGCGAAGGCGACACGGTGGCTGTCATGCTGCCCAATGTGCCCGCCATGCTTGAAGCCCATTTTGGTGTGCCCATGTCCGGGGCGGTGCTCAACACCCTGAACACCCGGCTGGATGCCGAAGCCATCGCCTTCATGTTGCAGCATGGCGAGGCCAAAGTGCTGTTGACGGACCGTGAGTTTTCCTCAGTGGTGCAGAAAGCCCTGGCCATGCTGGGCGACAAGCGTCCTTTTGTCATTGAAGTCGAAGACGACGAAGCACCCGTCGGCAAGGCAATGGGCGAAATCAGCTATGAAAATTTCATTGCTCAGGGCAGTGTGGACTTTGAGTGGAAGCTGCCAAGTGATGAGTGGGATGCCATCGCCCTGAACTACACCTCGGGCACCACGGGTAACCCCAAGGGCGTGGTGACCCACCACCGGGGTGCTTACCTCAATGCGGCCAGCAATGTCATTTCATGGCAGTTGCCGCACCACGCCACCTACCTGTGGACCTTGCCCATGTTCCACTGCAATGGCTGGTGTTTCCCCTGGACCATGGCGCTGATTGCAGGCACCAGTGTCTTTCTGCGCCGGATTGATCCCACGTTGATTTTCCCGCTGATTCGAGAGCACCACATCACCCACATGTGCGGCGCGCCCATTGTTTACAGCATGCTGATCAATGCGCCGGTGTCACTGCGCGAGGGCATCACGCACACCGTCAACGGATTGATCGCTGGCGCTGCGCCACCCGCAGCGGTGATTGAAGGCTGTGAGGCCGCAGGGATTGACTTGACCCACGTCTA
>JANPNG010000367.1:0-10058 GCA_031427355.1 Hylemonella sp. | reverse complement strand
AGGTGACTCAAGGCTTCCGTGGTCATGCGCGGACCCAGGTCGGATCCCCCAATGCCCAGGTTCACCACATCGGTGATGGATTCGTTCGCATGTCCTTTGAGCTGGCCTTCACGCACCTTCTCTGCAAACATGCACACGCGCAGCAGCTCGTGGCCCACCTGCTGGGAGATGCTGGCACCCCACGGTGGATTGGGCACATGGCTACCCCGCAAGGCCACGTGCAAAACGGCGCGCTGCTCGGTCGTATTAATGGCGTCACCGCGAAACATGGCTTCGGCCTGCGCCATCACCTGAGACTCATCGGCCAGCGCCAGCAGTTGCTGCAAGACCTCGCTCGTCACACGCTGGCGGGAATAATCAATGCTGATGCCTGCACCGCTGACTTGCCACTGGTCAATTCGCTTGGAATCTTTGAGCAATTCACGCAAATGCGGTTGCGTGCTTTTGGACACTATCTGGAGCGCTTTCCAGGCCTCGCGATGTTGGGGTTTGACGAAAGGTTTCATAGCTCAATTATTGTTTGTAATGTCGCGGGCCTCGCGTGCCAGACGCGTGATCTCCGACCAATTGCCTTTTTCAACGACATCCACCGGGGTCAACCAGGAGCCGCCCACCATGGCCACATTGGGCTGCTTGAGAAACTCGCCCATATTGGCCAGCGAGACCCCGCCCGTGGGGAAAAACTGCATGTCACCCAGTGGCCCGCCCAGCGCCTTGAGCATAGCCAGGCCACCCGCTTGCGCGGCAGGGAACAGCTTGACCAAGGAGAAGCCATAGTCGCGCGCAGCCATCACTTCGCCCGGGGTCATCACCCCCGGCATAAAGGGCATGCGGCAGGCTATGGCGGCTTGCACCAGGGCGACACTCATACCGGGCGAGAGCGCAAAGCGTGCGCCAGCCGCCTGCACCTGTGCCATCTCCTGCGCACGCGTCACGGTGCCGGCGCCCACATGCATCTGCGGCACGTGTTTGGCCACGGCCTCAATGGCGGACAAACCGGCCGCGTGGCGCAAGGTGATTTCCATCACGTCAATGCCGCCTTCGAGCAGGGCATGCGCCATCGGCACGGCCTGGTCGGGGTGGGTGATGACGATCACGGGCACCACGCGTGACGTGAACGCGGGGCGAGAGAACGTAGGGTGACGGACTGGGTTCATGACGCTGAATGTGTGAGGGTACAACGATGGGGTTTCAAAGGTGTGACAAAAGCGGGGACGCGCCTTCTTCCGCGTGCGACGCGTTAGCGCGAAACAGCGCGAAGAGATCACGCCCGGTACCGCGCTGGTAGGCGCTGAGATCAAAGATCGGTGCCACGCGCGCAGCCAATTCAGCCTCACTCACTTCCAGCGTGAGTTGGTGTTGGTCGCAGTCCAGCGTGATCATGTCGCCGTTTTGCACCTTGGCAATCAGGCCGCCGTTGACCGCCTCCGGGCTTACATGAATAGCCGCAGGCACTTTGCCAGAAGCACCCGACATGCGACCGTCGGTCACCAGCGCCACCTTGAAGCCTTTGTCTTGCAACACCCCCAGCAGCGGCGTGAGCTTGTGCAACTCGGGCATGCCGTTGGCTTGTGGGCCTTGGTTGCGCACCACGGCGACAAAGTCGCGCTCCAGTTGGCCGTCTTTGAACAATTGGGCCAACTCTTTTTGATCGGTCACCACCACCGCAGCCGCACGCACCTTGCGGTGTTCAGGCTTGACCGCCGACACCTTGATCACGGCGCGGCCCAGATTGCCCTGGAGCAATCGCAGCCCGCCATCGGCACTGAAAGGGTGACTTACAGGGCGCAACACGGCTTCATCGGCCGAATGCGCGGGCACGGGCCGCCAATCGAGCTGCCCGTGCTTGAGCCAGGGCTCAACGGTGTAGCGGTGCAGGCCGCGACCCATGACGGTGTGCACGTCCTCGTGCAACAAGCCCGCCCCCAACAGTTGCTGAATCAGAAACCCCATGCCGCCCGCCGCCTGGAAGTGATTCACATCAGCGCTGCCGTTGGGGTAGATACGGGCCAACAAGGGCACGCAGGCCGACAGCTCAGAGAAATCATCCCAGTTGACGCGCAGCCCGGCGGCACGCGCCATAGCAATCAGGTGCATGGTGTGGTTGGTCGAACCTCCAGTGGCCAGCAAACCGACGATGCCGTTGACGATGACTTTGGCGTCAATTTGATGGCCGATACCGGTTGGCGTTGAGGTGGTCGCATCTTGCGCTTGCCGAGTTTGGGTCAGGGCCACCGCCCGCTGCACCGCCGCAAGAGTGAGCGCCTCACGCAAACGCGTGCCGGGGTTCACGAAGGACGAGCCCGGCAAGTGCAGGCCCATGATCTCCATCAGCATCTGATTGGAATTGGCCGTGCCATAGAAGGTGCAAGTCCCCGCGCCGTGATAAGCCGCCTGTTCAGCCGCGAGCAGGGTCTCGCGACTCACCTGGCCTTGCGCGTATTGCTGGCGCACCAAAGATTTTTCGTCATTCGACAAACCCGAGGTCATGGGGCCGGCCGGCACAAACACCGCAGGCAAATGGCCAAACTGCAAAGCGCCTATGAACAGACCCGGCACGATTTTGTCGCACACGCCCAAAAACAGCGCGGCATCAAACACGTTGTGCGACAGACCCACCGCCGTTGCCAAGGCAATCACATCGCGCGAGAACAGCGACAACTCCATGCCGTCCTCGCCCTGCGTCACGCCGTCGCACATGGCCGGCACGCCACCCGCCACTTGCGCGGTGGCCCCGGCGGCGCGGGCGGCGGCGCGCAGGCGCTCGGGGTAATGCTCATAGGGCTGATGCGCTGAGAGCATGTCGTTGTAAGCCGTGATGATGCCCACATTGGGCTGGCGCTCCTGGTGCAACACCAATTTGTCGTTGGCAGGCATGGCCGCATACGCGTGGGCTGCATTGGCGCAACCCATACCGCCCCGATAGGGACCGGGTTTTTTGGCGCGAGCCAAAACGTCAAGATAGTCTGCTCGGGATGCGGCGCTGCGCTGTTCAATGCGCACGGTAACGGCAGCCACGGTGGTATTTAGAGTGACGTTCGAAGGTCTAGGGGTAAGTGAGGTCATAAGCTAATCCATAGTGCCACAGGGGCTTGGGTTTGGTGCAACACATGCGAAATGGGGTATTGATGGCTAAGGCCAGACCACGCCAAGCGCAGCGTGGCCAACTTTTCATCGCCACTGAGCGGCAGCACGATGTGCCGTGCGCTCAACAGTTGAGCCAAAGTTTGCGTCACGCGCGCGTAGGGCGCGTTGGCGGGGGGATGCGCCAGTTCAATGGCCACACAGGCTTGTGGATTGTTCAAATCCAACGCGTCATCCAGGTTGGCAGCTTCTCGAAACAAGGACGCCGTGTGACCATCCGCCCCCATGCCCAGCACCAGCACATCGGCCCGTCCCAGCGCCTGTAGGGCGAGGCTGGCTATGCTGGCTTGCATCAAGGCGGAGGAATGAGGCTCAACCGTCTCGGCCACCAGGGGCACCAATTGCGCCGCACTCGCATGGTCTTGCAATAAATACTGGCGTACCAAACCTGCATTGCTGTCGGGGTGAGTGCAGGGCACACAGCGCTCATCCGTCAACGTGACGCGCACATGTGACCAGTCGATAGGCTGCACGCGAAGCGCTTCAAACAGAGCAATGGGTGACTTACCGCCGGACACGCACAACACAGCGCCCCCGCGTGACTGAATCGCCGCCGCTAAACGTGGCGCAATGTCTTGCGCCAGTTGCACGGCCCCGTCAGCGCTGCTGACGGTGTGCACGGTCAGTTGACCGCGCGCGGTGGGCATCCAGACCGGTGGCAGGGTTTGCACGTTCAAATCTCTTCAAACCAGGACAGGTTTTCACGCGCCATCAGGGCCGACGACGCCGCAGGCCCCCAACTACCGGCCGAGTATTCGCGGGGTTTGTCGTCCAGCGCTGCCCAGCCATTCAGAATAGGCTCCACCCACATCCAGGCCGCTTCCAGCTCGTCGCGACGCATGAAGTGTGTCAAACGACCCTTGATGACGTCCATCAACAAGCGCTCGTAGGCCTCAGCGCGACGCTTGTCGGAGGACTGTTGCAAGTCCAGGCCCAGCTTGACGGGGTGCAGGTTCATGCCGGAGCCCGGCTCCTTGACCATCATCTGCAAATGGATGGACTCTTCAGGCTGCAAACTGATGATGAGGCGATTGGGCTCGTGGTTGGGTGTTGCGCCAAAGATGGAAAACGGCTGGTCGGCAAACTCGATGATGATTTCAGACTGACGCTTTTGCATGCGTTTGCCGGTACGCAAGAAGAACGGCACGTTGGCCCAACGCGCGTTGTTGATGTTGGCGCGCAAAGCCACAAAGGTTTCTGTGCGACTGCTGGCGGGCACGTTGTCTTCTTCTTTGTAACCCTTGACGGCCGCGCCTTCTGATGCGCCTGCCGTGTACTGGCCGCGCACCGTATCACGCTTGATGTCGGCCAGATCCATCTTGCGAAGTGAGCGCAAGACCTTGAGTTTTTCATCGCGAACATCGTCGGCGTTGAACGAAATAGGAGGCTCCATGGCCACGATACACAGCAGTTGCAAAAGGTGGTTTTGCACCATGTCGCGCATGGCCCCAGCCTCATCGTAAAACCCGGCGCGGCTGCCCACGCCCACGGATTCTGCCACCGTGATCTGCACGCTCTTGATGTAGGGCGCGCGCCACAGGGGCTCAAAAATGGCATTGCCAAAACGCAGCACCATCAAATTTTGCACCGTCTCTTTGCCCAGGTAATGGTCGATGCGGTAGATCTGCTGTTCGTCAAAATAGCGCGCCACGTCGGTGTTGATGGCGCGCGCCGACGCCAAATCCGTGCCCAGCGGTTTTTCCAGGACCACGCGGGCTTGCGCGTCGATCAAGCCGGCGAGCGAGAGCTGTTCGCAAATCTGCGTGAACAAGCCCGGTGCGGTGGCCAGGTAGAACACGCGCAGTGCAGGGGCGTCACACAACGTTTTGAGTTGCGCGTAGTCACTGGCTTGCGTGACGTCCATGCTCACATAGTTGAACCGTTCCAAAAAGATGCGCCAATCATCGGCATTGAACGCACTCTCTTCGATGAAGGCGGGCGACTGCTTGTCGATAAAAGTCAGGTACTCATCGCGCGTCCATTTTTGTCGCCCCACAGCAATGATGCGCGTATCCATCTCCAGCCGACTGTGCAAATGCGCCATGTATAGCGCGGGCAGCAGTTTGCGAAATGACAAGTCGCCGGCACCGCCAAAAATGACAATATCCACGGCACTCGTTTGCGGAAAACTCATAGTCATTACCTTCGTAAAGTCTCACATGAGACATGTGTTTCAACCAAAGCCGAAGCGAAGAATTCTTTCTGAAAAAATGGAGAAGAAAATCAATCCGCAAATTGCTCTGAGCCCACAATGCCCAACTTGGTCAGGCCAATGCGCTGCGCAGACGCCAGCACCCCGGCCACCACCTCGTACTTGGCCTTGCCGTTGGACTTGATGTGCAACTCAGGCTGGGGCTGCATGGCGTGCGCTTGCGTCAGATGAGCGTCCAGCTCGGCACGGCTTTGCAAGGGCTGGCCGTCCCAATTCACCACACCGCGTGTATCTACCTCGATCTTGATCACCACAGGGTCCACTCGTCTGAGGGGCGGCGCACTGGCCGGCATGTCCAGGTTCACCGAATGCAACTGCGCCGGGATCGTGATGATCAACATGATCAGCAGCACCAGCATCACGTCAATCAAGGGCGTGGTGTTGATGTCCATCATCAACTCAGGCTCTTTGCTGCTTGCGCTCAGGTTCATTGCCATATCGAATCCTTAATTCCCGTTGGGCTCAGTAATGAACCCCACCTTGGTGATGCCCGCACGCTGCACGGCGTACATCACGCGCCCGACCGATTCGAAGTCGCTCTGGCCATCACCCCGAATCTGCACCTCCGGCTGAGGCACTTTGCCTGAGAACTTCTTCAAACGATCCACCAAATCCGTCGAATTTTTAATAGGGGTGTCATACAAAAAGATCTTGCCTGCCGCATTCACCGAGATGATCACGTTCTCAGGCTTGGTTTCGCGCACCTGGTTTTTCTCCACCGGCAGATTCACCTTGACCGAGGTCGTCACCACCGGAATGGTGATTAAAAAAATGATCAGCAACACCAGCATCACATCGACCAAGGGGGTGGTGTTGATTTGGCCAATGATTTCATCCTCAGCCTGTGCGCCCAGATTCATGGCCATGATGACGGTTCCTTAGCTGAGTTTTGGCGTTGAGAGGCGCGTTTCAAAAACGGGCTTTATTTTTTAGAAGAGGCCAGCAAAACCGAGTGCAGATCCGAGCCAAACGCGTTGATCTCATCCATGCAGACCTTATTACGGCGCACCAGCCAGTTGTAGCCCAGTACCGCAGGCACAGCCACGGCCAAGCCAATGGCCGTCATGATCAAGGACTCACCCACCGGGCCCGCCACTTTGTCGATGCTGGCCTGCCCCGACATGCCAATTTTGACCAAGGCGTTGTAGATGCCCCAAACCGTTCCAAACAGACCCACAAATGGCGCTGTTGAGCCCACCGTGGCCAGGACGGCCAAGCCATCTTGCATGCGGCTTTGCACATTGCCAATGGCGCGCTGGATGCTCATGGTGACCCAGGTGTTGAAGTCCACCGCCCCCAGCATGCCGTCGTGCTTGCTGGCACCTTCCAAACCCTTTTCGGCGATGAACCGAAACGGGCTGGCTTCATGCAGTGCGTCTGCGCCTTGGCGCACGCTGCCGGCACTCCAAAACCCGCGTTGCGCCTGAGCCGAAAAACGAACGGTTTTCGACTGCTCAATGAACTTGGTAAAAATCACATACCAACTGCCTAGGCTCATGATGACCAAGATCAACAGCGTCCCCTTGGCCACCCAGTCCCCCTGCGCCCACAGCGCCTTCAGCCCGTAAGGGTTCTCGCTTGCTTGCGCCTCTGAAGTCAGAGCTGGCACAATCGCAATCACATTCGCTTGCGTCGGCGTAGAACTCGGGGCAACGGGCGCTTGGGCCAAAGCACTGCCCTGCATGCCTACAAAAAGACTCAGCGCCAGACCCGCACTGGCCGCGAAAAATTGAATGGCTTTGAACATATCGGATCAGTTCCTCATCGATGACTATTTAAAAAATGCTCGGTTCAACAACGGTACATCAACAGTACAACAAAAGCGTTGACTTTCGGACGTGTGGGCTTGTGCTTCACACGCTCACTCTAGTCGCCAGGTGTATTTCATGCTGGCCCAACTCTGCTCAGGCTTGCCATCGACCGTGCCTGGCTTGAACTGGCATTTAGACAGAGCGGCACGGGCCGCCTCGTCCAAGCGGCCATAGCCCGAAGTTTTCTCAACCTCAGAACGCACCACCAAGCCGTCCACACCCACTAAAAATTTAAGTTGCACCGTTCCCTCTTCTTCCAGACGCCGAGAAGCACTGGGGTACTGCGGCTTTTGGCAATTGGCCACGGCATTAATCACCGCCGGAACCCGCAGAACCGGGGGCGGTGGCGCCAGCGCTTGCGGCGCAGGGGCCGGTGGCGCTGCAACTGGCAAGGGCGTCGTGCTCACCGCGCTGATGGCGGCATTTGAAACCGGCGCCGTCACGACCGGCACGTCCACGGGCGGCACATAAGCGGGTGGGGTGGGTTGTTGCGGCGGGGGCAGTGTTTTCAGCTTGGGCGGCTGCACTGGGGGTGGGGGCAGCAACTCCGGCTTGACCTGTGCAATCAGATTGACCTCGACAGGGGGACGCATTGCTTTGCCCAGGGTTCGCGTCAAGCCCGAGTTGACCGCCCAAAAAATCAGCGCATGCAACAGCACGACCAAAGCAAAACCCACCATGTGCTGGCTTGGGGCCCTGTTCCGCGTGGCGTAGTCAATCATTGCTCATGCCCCGCGCATACCAATGGCCGCAACGCACTGCACAGCACTTCAATTCAGGCCGTGCCGCCCACCGTCAAGCCGTCAATGCGCAGCGTGGGCTGACCCACGCCCACCGGCACACTCTGACCCTCTTTACCGCAAGTGCCCACGCCGCTGTCGAGCTTCATGTCGTTGCCGATCATGCTGACGTGCTTGAGGCATTCCGGCCCACTGCCCACCAGGGTGGCGCCTTTGACCGGGTAGAGGATCTTGCCGTTTTCCACCCAAAACGCCTCACTGGCCGAGAACACGAACTTGCCGCTGGTGATGTCCACCTGGCCACCCCCAAAGTTGCTGGCATACAGCCCGCGCTTGATGCTGGCAATGATCTCCTGCGGTGGCGTTGTTCCGCCCAGCATATAGGTGTTGGTCATGCGCGGCATAGGCACGTTGGCATAGCTCTCGCGTCGCCCATTACCCGTAGGTTTGACGCCCATCAACCTCGCGTTCATGCTGTCCTGGATGTAGCCCTTGAGGATGCCGTCTTCAATCAGCACATTGCGTTGGCTGGCGTTGCCCTCGTCGTCCACATTGAGTGAGCCGCGCCGATCGGCAATCGTGCCATCGTCCAGCACCGTCACACCCTTGGCCGCCACGCGCTGGCCAATGCGCCCGGCGAAGGCACTCGACCCCTTGCGGTTGAAGTCACCCTCCAGCCCGTGGCCAATGGCTTCGTGCAGCAAAATGCCCGGCCAGCCCGCGCCCAGCACCACGGTCATCTCGCCCGCAGGGGCGGGGCGAGCTTCCAGATTGGTCAACGCGGCGTTGACGGCCTCGTCCACATACTGCTGGATGATGGTGTCGTCAAAATAAGCCAGCCCAAAGCGCCCGCCACCACCGGCGGAGCCCACCTCACGCCGGGTTTTCCCGCCGACCACTTGCTCGGCAATCACGGTCAGGCTTAGACGCACCAGGGGGCGCACATCGGCCGCCAGGGTGCCATCGGCCCGCGCAATCAACACCACGTCGTACTCACTGGCCAGACCGGCCATGACCTGCGCCACACGCGGGTCTTTGGCGCGTGCGCGCTGCTCCACTTTTTCCAGTAGGGCGATTTTAGTGGCGCTGTCCAGCGTGCTGATGGGGTCAACACCGGCGTACAAGGAGCGCGAGGATGCTATTTTTTTAGTAGCTACTCGTGCCCGTTTTGATTGGTCTGCAGCCGAAATCGTTCTCACAGTACGGGCCGCATCCAGCAGTGAAGCCCAGGAGATGTCGTCGGAATAGGCGAAGGCGGTTTTCTCGCCGCTCACCGCACGCACGCCCACGCCCTGGTCGATGCTGAAGGAGCCGGTTTTAACAATGCCCTCCTCCAGGCTCCAGCCTTCGCTGCGGGTGTACTGGAAGTACAGGTCGGCCTCATCGACCTGATGCGCCCGGATCTCAGCCAGAGCACGGCTGAGGTGGGATTCGTTCAGACCAAAAGGAGTGAGGAGCAAATCCTTGGCAATGGCCAAGCGTTCGAGTGTGGGTTCGCGTGAAATCATGGTTCCATTTTAGGCCTCTGGATTCCTGCCTGCGCGGGAATGACGGCATCATGAATCGTTGGGAGTCGCTTTTGGACTCAACCACTGCAAGAGCGCGGCATCATCCAGCTCTGCCATGCCACCCGCGCTGGCTTGCTCAAACACGTCGCGCGCGGCTGCGCCGAGTGGCCCCTGAAAGCCGACGGCCTGCGCAGCTTCAAGCGCGAGCCGGGTGTCTTTCTCCAGCAGCGTCATGTGGGCGCGCGGATTCAGGTCGCCCGCAATAGCGCGGCGCATGCGGTCTGAGCCGATCCAGCTCTGCCCGCTGGAGCGTTCAATCACATCCAGCGTGCACTTCAAGTCCAAATCCATGGCTCGTGCCAGTGCCAGCACTTCGGCGGCCCCCACCAGGTTGATGCCCGCCGCCAGGTTGTTGACCAGCTTGGTGCGTGCGCCGTCCCCCACACGCGCACTGATGCGAAACACCTGGTTGGACAGCGCCGACAGCAAGGGCTTCATCCGCTCGAAAACGGCGTCCTCACCCGCCACCATCAGGCTCATGGAGCCCTCACGCGCCCGCACCGGGCCACCGGACATGGGCGCATCCAGCAGAGCGATGCCGCGTTCAGCCAGCCGCTGAGCGAACGATTCCACGTCTTTTGGA
>JANPNG010000366.1:0-1897 GCA_031427355.1 Hylemonella sp. | reverse complement strand
ATGAACGCCCGTACCGAACCCGAATTTCTAAAAAAAGCCGACATGAGCCAAGACCAACTGACGCACCACTTGAGTAATGCCCACCTGGACGCGCTGGAAGAAGAGACCATCTTCATCCTGCGTGAGGTGGCCGCCGTGTTCGAGCGCCCCACCCTGCTGTTCTCCGGCGGCAAAGACTCGCTGGTCATGCTCAAGTGTGCCGAGAAGGCTTTTGGCGTGGGGCGAATCCCCTACCCGCTGCTGATGATCGACACCGGCCACAACTTCACGGAAGTCACCGACTTTCGTGATTCACGCGCCAAAGAGTTGAAGGCCGAGCTGATCGTGCGCAGCGTGGAAGACTCCATGGCACGCGGCACGGTGCGTCTGGCGCACCCGGGCGAGAGCCGCAACGTGCACCAGTCCGTCACGCTGCTCGAAGCCATTGAAGAATTCCGCTTTGATGCGCTGATTGGTGGTGCCCGGCGCGACGAGGAAAAAGCACGCGCCAAGGAGCGCATCTTCAGCCACCGCGACAGCTTTGGCCAGTGGCAACCCAAAGCCCAGCGCCCCGAGCTGTGGACGCTGTTCAACACGCGTCTGGCCCCCGGCGAGCACTTCCGCGTGTTCCCCATCAGCAACTGGACCGAGCTGGACGTCTGGCAGTACATCGAACGCGAGCAGATCGAATTGCCTTCGCTCTATTACAGCCACAAGCGGGACGTGGTGGAGCGCCGCAGCCTGCTGGTACCAGTGACCGAACTCACCCCGGTGCGCGAGGGTGAAACGGTAGTGAGCCGTGACGTGCGTTTTCGCACCGTGGGCGACATCACCTGCACCTGCCCCGTAGCCAGCCTGGCCGCCACGCCGGGCGACATCGTGATCGAAACTTTAGCCGCTGATGTGAGCGAGCGCGGTGCGACCCGCATGGACGACAAAACCTCAGACGCTTCGATGGAAAAGCGCAAGAAAGACGGCTACTTCTAATGACGACAAACATCACCCCCGTTCGCCCTGAGCCTGTCGAAGGGATAGCGAAGGCTTCGACTAGCTCAGCCCGAACGGATTTTGGCTCACTCCGAACGGATACCAACACCGCCCTGAAGTTCATCACCTGCGGCTCAGTCGATGATGGCAAAAGCACCCTGATTGGCCGCCTGCTGGTGGACAGCAAGGCCGTGCTGCAAGACCATCTGGCGGGCGTGCAGCGCCAGGGCGAAACCGATCTGGCTCTCTTGACGGACGGCCTCTCCGCCGAGCGCGAGCAAGGCATCACCATCGACGTGGCCTACCGCTACTTCAACACCGAGCGCCGCAAGTTCATCATTGGCGACACCCCCGGCCATGAGCAGTACACCCGCAACATGGTCACCGCCGCGAGCAGCGCCGATGCCGCCGTGGTGCTGGTGGACGCCACCAAACTGGGCTGGGCACAAGAGGCAGACACACTGCAGCCGCCCGCTGACAAAGCCCATGGCCTGTTGCCACAAACTCGCCGTCACTCGCTGCTGCTCAAACTGCTGCGTGTGCCCTCGGTTATTTTTGCCGTCAACAAGCTGGATGCAGTGGGCGATCCAGCGCTGACCTTCAAAAAAATCAGCACAGCCCTCGCCCTGTTTGCCCAGGAAGCCGGCCTTGCCGTGACCGCGACCGTGCCCGTGTCTGCGCTCAAGGGCTGGAACGTGGTGGACGCGGCGGCCACCCCCGGCTGGTGCGGCTACCAGGGCCCGACCCTGCTGGACCTGCTGGAAACCTTGCCAGTGACCCCCAGCGACCAGGCCCTGCCTTTTGCCTTCCCGGTTCAGTGGGTGGAGAAGTTCTCCGGCTCTTCCGACACCTCCCAAGGTCGTCGCGTGTTCTGGGGCCGTCTGGCCACCGGCGCTGTAGCGCCCGGCCAGTGTGTCACGATCTTCCCCAG
>JANPNG010000365.1:0-2415 GCA_031427355.1 Hylemonella sp. | reverse complement strand
CCGCAGCTTGCGGCAAACGTGTTCGAGCTTGTTGCGCTGGGCCTGGTCCAACGACTCATCGGGGTGGGTGAAGTAGGCGCAGGAGTACACCTGCTGCTCGTCCAGCCACAGGCGGTAAAAGGCGTTGGAGACGTCGTAGTGGAACGAGATGGCCGCGCGGTCGCTGTCTTTGGAGTGGCGGTGCGAGAAGCGCCGCGCGATGCGCGAGGCCAGCGTGTCTGCCGGTTTGAGTTGCTCGTCGATCCGGCTGGGCAGGGCTGTGGCATCGCGTAGCAGGGCCAGCTTGTCGCGCCAGCTCAAGCACAAACCGCTGAGGTGAGACTTCAAGGCCAGCGCGTCGTAGATGTCGCCCTCGAAATCCAGCACCCCCTGGAAGTAAGCGTCGGCCAACTGAACGGGGTTGCGGTCCAGCACCAGATGGCGCAGCATCACCGGGTCGCGCACCACCAGCGTAAAAGTGGACAACTTCCCTGCTGGCGTATGCAGTTGGTCGTCCCACAGGCGCAGCGCCACAGCCCCCTCGTAGCCGCGCATCAGGCGGTCAAAGATGCGAATGGCCAGTTGATGGGCTGTGGTGGACGTCAACGTAAATGTCGGATTCAGGCGCAAGGGCAGGTTCATGGTACGGATTCCTCACGGTTGTGGGCTCAGCGGACTTCTCGATGCGGCGACCAGGCCGACACCGCGAATTCGATCTCGCGGGGCCGCTCTGGCAGCTTGACTCGAACGCGACTGCGGGTTGATGGGTTTGGGCTTGATGGCGTCACCTCGCCACCCAGTGTGAGCACCGGGTGCCTGTGCGTGCAGGGTGAACAGAGGCATGCGGCGCTGGACCGGGTAACCAAGTGGAATGCGACGAGGATGAGCGGGTCGCGCAAAGCCACCTCCAGGCGCGTTTGTGCTTTAAAGCCCTCGGCGCGGCAGACGTGGCAGTCGCACCGCATGTAGATGACGTACTCCCGCTGGGTGTCGATGCCCAGTGGTTTCAGTCGAAATCCATGTGGATTCATGACCCGGCTCCGTTTCCATTTGACAGGGTCAGGCGCGAACTTCCCGTGCGCACACTGACCCTGGTTTGATCAAGGTTTCCAGTGAAAAATCCGCGCTGCAGCTTCACCACGTCGTTCAATTCGAAGTTCAATCGTGCGCGGCTGCGGGGCAGGAACGTCAAAGGTCAGCACGCCCTCGCGGTGGTGGCCGCCGGGGGGTGCGCCGGTCCAGCTGATCGGCTTGATCGTTCTGCCGTCGTTGGTGATGAGGCTGGCGCTTTGCACCAGGTCGTCGCTGAGGTCGGCGCTGTGGGTGTCCAACACGACCGCGAACGCCCAGCGGCCTTCAGGTGACCCCATGGCTTGCGGCGTCACCTTCACGGTCACGCCGCGCTCGCTGGACGATTGGGTGGCGAGCGCCGTGGCGCTGACCTGGGCGAGGCTGGCCACGGGAACGGCGGCCAGCACCAAAGCAGTTGCGGCCATACCAAGCCAGGCCGTTGCACACCAACGCAATTTCTTCGGCGTGTTGAGGGGGTGAGTCATGCGGTTCTCCTTGTAAAAAAAGCCACGCTTCAGCCCGCAGCCACCACCGCGCGCACTCGCTGCAGCCGCTCGCGGGCCTCACGCGCCACGGCGGCCACTTCCGGGTTGTCGGTGAGCTGCAGCATGGACATTGGGTCGATGAAGCCAACGGTCACTTGGCCGCTACCGTCTTGGCGCACCACCACGTTGCAGGGCAGCAGCAGGCCGATGTCGGGCTCAGCGGTGAGCGCACGGTGGGCCAGCGGCGGATTGCAGGCGCCCAGGATGCGGTGCGCGGGCACGTCTACGCCCAGCTTGTTCTTCATCGTGGCCTGCACGTCGATCTCGGTCAGGATGCCGAAGCCTTCGGTTTTGAGGGCTGCGGTGACGCGCTCCACGCTCTCGGTGAAGTTGGCGTGCCCCAGGCGGGCGTGAAAGCCATAGGGAGCGCGGGGTGTGGTGTCGGGTTGTGATGGGTTCATCATGATTTCCTTGGAGGTGGGTGAATGGGTGCAGGGCGACTCATCGAGATGTGATCTCAACCGTTTGCCCCAGCCGTGGCACGGTGACGTTCCAGCCAAGCTCATGTTCGATGCGTTGGCGCAGCGCGTCGGCAGGTTCGGGTTCACCGTGGTTCAGAAAGACGCCCAGCGGCGCTTTGGGTGCGGTGGCCAGCCACTGCACAATTTGCGCCGCGTCGGCGTGGGCTGACATGCCGGGCAGCGACACCACCTCGGCGTTGATCTCGACCGGTACGCCGTGGATGCGGATGCTGGGCTCGCCTGCCAAAATGCGCGCGCCGCGCGTGCCACCAGCCTGGAAGCCAGCAAACACAATGGTGTTGCGCTCATTCGGGGCCAGCGCCTTGAGGTGGTGCAAGACCCGCCCGCCCGTGGCCATG
>JANPNG010000364.1:0-19376 GCA_031427355.1 Hylemonella sp. | reverse complement strand
CCACCACACCAGGGTCGGTGGTCGGGTGGCCGTCTTCGTCAATCAGCGTGCCAAGCTCGACGCGCCGGCCTTCATTGTGCGCGACGCGCATTTTTCCCTGAGCCACGCGGCTGGTGGCAAAGTCCAACACAAACGGTTCGCGCCCCTTGAGCGGCACGCCGATGCAGCAGGGGTTGGTGCCGTAGCGTCCGTCGGCACCGCCAAAAGGCGCCACCACCGGGCGCGATAACACATTGACAAAATGCAGCGACACCAGGCCTTCGGCCACGGCCATTTCGGCAAAATGTCCGATGCGGCCGAGGTGGTGTGTATTGCTAAGGGTCATGATGCAGTTGCCATGCGTTTGGGCGCGGCTGATGCCGAGCGCCATGGCCTGTTCACCGATGACCTGACCGTAGCCGCGCTGACCGTCCAGGGTCAACAGCGAACCGGTGTCCAGCACCACCCGCACGCCGCTATTCGGCTTCAGGCCGCCTTCGAGCACCGCGTCCACATAACGCGGCAGCATGCCGACGCCGTGTGAATCGTGACCGCTCAGATTGGCCATGACCAGGTTGGCCGCGACGGTGTCTGCTTCTGCAGCGGTGCTGCCGGCTGCTGCTAAAACAGCAGCTACTTGTGCCTGAAGTTCAGGGGTTTGGAGTACTTTTTGCATGAGATACAGATTTTTGTGGTTTGCGGGTCAGGCCCGCAATGACAGGCTTGTGAAGTGAGTCAATAAGCTACATCACGGCACCGACCTGCCAGGGCACAAACTCGTTTTGCCCGTAGCCGTGCGTCTCGCTCTTGCTCTTGGTGCCGGAGGCGGTGGCCAGCACCAGCTCGAAAATACGCTTGCCCATCTCGGCCACTGTGCTGTTGCCGTCGATGATCTCGCCGCAGTTGATGTCCATGTCGTCTTCCTGCTTGCGCCAGAGCGCCGAGTTGGTCGACAGTTTGAGCGAGGGCGAGGGTGCGCAGCCGTAGGCCGAGCCGCGGCCGGTGGTGAAGCAGATCAGGTTGGCGCCACCGGCCACATGGCCGGTGGCGCTCACGGGGTCATAGCCCGGCGGGTCCATGTACACAAAGGCGTGCGCAGCCACGGGCTCGGCGTACTCGTACACGGCTTGCAAATTGCTGGTGCCGCCTTTGGCCACCGCGCCCAGGGATTTTTCCAGGATGGTGGTCAGGCCACCGGCCTTGTTGCCGGGCGAGGGGTTGTTGTTCATCTCGCCCTCATTGATGGCGGTGTAGTGCTCCCACCACTTGATGCGGGCAATCAATTTCTCGGCCACCTCGGGGCGCACGGCGCGGCGCGTCAGCAGGTGTTCGGCACCGTAAATCTCGGGCGTCTCAGACAGGATGGCCGTGCCGCCGTGCGCCACCAGCAGATCGACCGCCGCGCCCAAGGCCGGGTTGGCGCTGATGCCACTGTAGCCGTCGGAGCCGCCGCATTGCAGGCCCACGGTGATGTGGGCGGCGCTGCACGGCTGGCGTTGCACGGCGTTGGCGCGTGGCAGCATCTCCTCGATCAGCGCGATGCCTTTTTCTACCGTCTTGCGCGTGCCGCCCGTGTCCTGGATGTTGAAGACTTTCAGTGTGTCGCCCTCCACTAGGCTGCTGTGTGCCATCCAGGCCTTGAGCTGATTCGCTTCGCAGCCCAGGCCAATGGCCAGCACGCCCCAGAAGTTGGCGTGGGTGGCATAGCCGCTCAAGGTGCGCTCCAACAGCTTCATGCCCAGCCCCTCGGTGTCCATGCCGCAGCCGGTGCCGTGGGTCAAGGCCACCACGCCATCGACATTGGGGAAGACGGCCAGCGCAGCCGGGTTAGAGCGACGCGAGAAGTGGTCCGCAATGGCGCGCGCCGCGGTGGCCGAGCAGTTCACGCTGGACAGGATGCCGATGTAGTTGCGCGTGGCCACGCGGCCATCTTCGCGCACGATGCCCATGAATGTGGCCTCGCGCCTCATCGGCTCGGGCTTCACGTCTGCGCCCACGGCATAGTCACGGGCAAAGTCGCCCTTGTCCGGCCCCATGTCGAGGTTCTGCGTGTGGACGTGTTCACCCGCCGCAATCGCTCGCGAGGCGAAGCCGATGATCTGGTTGTAGCGCCGCACCGGCTCGCCGATGGCGATGGTTCGGGTGGCAACTTTGTGCCCGGGCGGGATCAGGCCCTTGACGGCGATGTTCTCAACGACGGTGCCACCCAGCAATTGGCTGCGGGCAATCAACACATCGTCGGCGGGGTGGAGGCGGATGAAGGGGGTCATGGTGGGTGGCCTGGACTTTTATCGAACGTTGCGAAATTTACGATGCCGATGGGGTTATGTACGTCTGGGTTTTTGTACGCCCCGGCACTTGGGGTAAGTAGCTCCGCGGCTGTCCCCCGCCCTTTGGGCTCCTCCTTGATGCCGCTACGCCACTCACCCCAAGCGCCGAGGCAGCGAGCATGGAGGGAGTGCAACGGTCAAACACCTGCCACGTTGGTTGGGTCGGGTCGGTGGCGCACTCAGCGCAGCGGCATAAAGGAGGAAGTGTCGGCCCTAGGCCGACCTGGGGGACAGCCGCGGAGCTGAGTGCGCCGTCGGCCTGATCCCGTACAAAAGTAGCCTGACCCAAGAAAAACGTAATGCTGCTGTTTGTCATCATTTGGAGAAACGTCAATAAGAGACAATCTTGAGAGCGTACTTTAAAGGAGATGACATGAGACTCAAAGGAAAAATTGCCCTGATCACCGCCGCCGGGCAGGGGATAGGCAAGGCCACGGCCCTGGCGCTGGCCGCCGAGGGCGCGCAGGTTTGGGCGACCGATGTGAACGCAGAACTGCTCAAAACTTATGACGGTGTGGCAGGCATTCAGACGGCGATGCTGAACGTGCTGGACAAGGCGGCCATTCGGGCGCTGGTGGACAAACTCCCGGCGCTGGACGTGTTATTCAACTGTGCCGGTTTTGTGCACAAGGGCTCCATCTTGGAGGCCAAGGACGAGGAGTGGGATTTCGCCTTCAACCTGAATGCGCGTGCGCAATTCTGGATGATTCAGGCGGTGTTGCCGCGCATGCTAGAAAAAGCCAAGAACGCCAAGGGCGGTGCCAGCATCATCAACATGGCCAGCGTGTGCGGCAGCATCAAAGGCTTGCCCAGCCGTTTTCTCTATGGGGCCTCCAAAGCGGCGGTGATCGGGCTGACCAAGAGCGTGGCTGCCGATTTTGTGGCCCAAGGCATTCGCTGCAATGCCATCTGCCCCGGCACAGTGGATACGCCCTCACTACAGGACCGCATCAACGCCTTTGACGACCCGACGCAGGCGCGCCGCGATTTTGTGGCCCGACAACCCATGGGGCGCTTGGCGCAAGCCCATGAAATTGCGCCGTTGGTGGTGTTTCTCGCCAGTGACGAGTCGGCCTTTGTGACCGGTCAGGCCTATGCCATTGATGGCGGCATGTCGATTTGAGTCAAGGCAAAGCCTTGGCCAGCGGCAAGTTCAGCAACAGGTTTTGCGGCTTGATGCGCAGCACCTTGTCCGCGTTCATGGCCAGGCCCAGATAGACCGGTTTGTTCGCCAGATCAGGTTGCACATCCTGCGGGTTTTCAAAGGTCAGGCGAAACAGGCTGATGAGGCGCTGCATCTGATCGGCCTCCACCGCCTGGCCCTCGTACAGCCGGTTCAGAATGGTGCTGGACTCGGCGTCCAGCCCGGTGTGCCAACGCCAAGCCGCATCTGTAACGCTGGCCTCAGGCTGGATGCGCACCTGCACCGCGCAAAAATGCCACACCCACTTCTCAAGCACCCGTGCCAGCGCAGCTAAGCCGCTGCGCGCACGCGCCATGCGCAGCGTCAAGCCGTGGCTGAGCTCCTGGGTGATCTCGTGCGTCAGGTCCAGCAAAAATGGGTGCCGCTGCGGGGCAACCCAATAGCGATCTGAGTTGTCGGGCGACAGAACTTTGAAGTTGGCCGTGCGCAAGCTGGCTTTGCTCTCCAGCAAGAGGCGGCCCAGCTCACCCAGGCCTGCGGTCTCGGTGTAATGATCGACCGCCTCGCGGTCAGCGGCCAACACTTGGCCCTCTTGAATGGCAATACGTTGGGGGCGAAACAGCAGCTCGGCGGCCCGCACCTCTTGCGCGTCGGTGCAGTCGTCCAACACATTGCGCAATATCGCTTGCACCAGCAGATCGATAAATACCGGGGGAATGTGGATGGTGGTCTGCGCAAAGAGGCTGCGGTAGTAGGCCTCCAGCGTGCCGCTGGCGAGTAGCCCGTCGCGAAAGCTGAGGAAGACCTGGTAGTTATGCCGCGCGTCTGCGTCTTTGATGCGCTCCAGCTCAGAGGGCAATACGGCTTTAAGTGGCGTTGCTTTCAGAGCCTTGTGCAGGCGCACTTCAGCTTTGCAAGACTCGGGCACCAGCGCCATCTCGGGGCGCGTGAGCACAAGAGCGATGTAGTCAGCGGTGGGCACAAGCCAACCGCGTTCGTTGCGGCGAAGTTGCTCAAAACCGCAGGTGGTCCAAAAATTCATGGGCCCATCCTAGCACTCGTTACAAGCTGGTCACGCCCTGCCTACGCAGGCAAGCGCATGCGCATGCGCATGCGCGCCGCGCTCAGTCGTTGAGTTCGTATTCCAGCTCTTCCTCAGACTCGTCGACTTCCAGGTCGAAATCGGAAGCCACCGTGTGGGACTTGGCGTAAGGGATCAGCGGCTTGTCCAGCGGGTGAAATTTTTGACGGCGCAGGCCGCGCAGGCCTTGTGAACGCTCCATGGCCTGGAGCACCAGCTCCGGCTCCATCAGCAGGCTGAAAGGATTAAGTGAAACAGTGTTGGTATGCATGATGATTTCCTTTGCTTCACACCAAAATAACGGTGTGAAGTCAATGTAGCCCCAGCGTCCAAAAAATTCAGTCAGCGTCTGGCTAGACATCTTGTAGGAAATTGTCTGACAGAGGAAGTCGTCGAGCGTGGCTGCAGGTTGGCCCAGTGGTCAAAAAAGTCACTGTTTTTGACCGGTTTGCTGTAGTAATAGCCCTGAATTTGGTCGCAACCCATCTCGCGTAAAAAGGCCATCTGGGCTTCGGTTTCCACCCCTTCGGCCACGGTGATCAGCCCCAGGCTGTTGGCGATTTTCACGATGGCTTCAATGATGGCCTCGTCACTGGGGCTTTGACCGATGCCGATGACAAAAGCACGGTCGATCTTGAGTGTTTGAACCGGCAGTTTTTTCAAATACGCCAGCGATGAATAGCCGGTACCAAAGTCGTCGATGGAGAAATCCACCCCCAGTTTGCGCAGCTCAGCCAGAACGGCATAGGCGTTATCCACCTCCATGATGACGGACTCGGTGATTTCCAATTCGAGCCGATCCGGGGCCAGCCCCGTTTCGTCCAGAATTTCGCGCAACACCTGCGTGAAGTTGTCTCGGGCCAATTGCTTGACCGACAGATTGACCGAGATGCGCGACACCCGAAAACCCTCGTCGTCCCAAGCCACCATTTGCCGACACGCTTCACGCAGTACCCAGGTGCCAATCTCCACAATGAAACCCATGTCCTCGGCCAGTGGAATAAAGCGAGCGGGCGAGACCGATCCAACCTCAGCGTTGGTCCAGCGCAGCAGGGCTTCAGCACCGCACAGTTGACCGTTCAGCGGGTTCACCTTGGGCTGGTAGTGGACGCTCAACTCGCTGTCCGCAATCGATTGGCGCAGCAGCCCCGCCAGGTGCAGTCGCTCCTGCGACGCCTGCGTCATCTCCGGGGTGTAGAAGTGAAACCGGTTGCGCCCCAGGGTCTTGGCTTTGTACAGGGCGGCATTGGCATTGCGCACCAGCAGGGCCGTTTCATCGCCGTCTGTGGGGGCCAGGCTGATGCCAATACTGGCCGACAGATAAAGCAGGTTGTTGTCCACGGAAAAGGGCTGTTGGAACAGCGCCAGCATTCTTTCAGCTTCCGCGCTGATCGCTGTGGGGCCTTGGATGTCTTCAAGAATACAAAAAAACTCGTCGCTACCCAGCCGTGCGAGTGCATCACTCGGACGCAACTGGGTCTGAAGACGGCGCGAGACGGCCACCAGCAGCGCGTCCCCCACGGCGTGGCCCAGTGTTTCATTCACCTCCTTGAAGTGGTCCAGGCCGATGAATAAAACCGCCAAATGAGTGTCTGTTTTGGCTATGGTTTTCAGACTTCGGGTCAGTCGTTGCCGGATATGCAAGCGGTTGGGTAATTCGGTGAGGGCGTCGTGCAGAGCCAAATAGTCCATCCGCCGCTCGATTTGGCGGCGCTCGTTGATTTCCTTGTGAAGTTCATGGGTGCGCTCGATCACGCGGCGGTCCAGGTTCAGATTGGAGCGCTCCAGCGCTGTGGACTGCTCCCGCAGGATGGCATGGGTACGCCGCATCACCAGGAACTGGAGCAGGTAGAGCGCGCTCAGAACACCCAAAATCAGCATGGAAACCCATTTCAGCATCTGGTTGAGGCCTTGCACAAGCTCTGTGGCATCGAGATACACCTCGATCACGCCTTCAATTCGCTTTTGCCCTTCTTGCCCGTTGTAAATGGGGATAAAGGTGGCGATCACATCGCGGTCCACCAGCGCTCCGGCAAACGCCTCAAACAGCTTGCGATGGGTCAACTCACCGATGGGGGTGTCCTCACGGGCTGATAAAAATCCCTTATCGCCAGACTTGTCTTCGCCGATCTGCTGGGGGTCGGTCGAGAAGGCGGTGATGCCTTGCAGGGTAAAAATTTGAATCTTCAGGACAGTCGTGCTGCGCAGCCTTTTGGCAAGTGCTTCGCGCAACAGAATGTGATTGGCGCGTTCCTGCAAAGCGGTGACCGGCATCTTGTCAGCGTCATTCAAGACAGAGCGAAAATCCGATCCAAACGAGTTCTCAAGCCCACGCGCGATGGCTTCGGAGCGGGCTTGTTCATGGTGAACAAGCTGCGCAACGGTGACGTGATGGAAATAGAAGATGAGTAGACCGGAAAATAATCCGACCAGTAAATAACTCAACTTTGAAAAATAGCGGACGGGATTGAACATGGTTGATACAGCCCATTCGGACTCTCCCTTTATGTGACACTCTCTTTTTCGGCGTGATCTGGCATAACTTGAACCCTCATTCCCCCCCATGACCCCCTCCTCCCTCTTAAGCGTTCAAGGCTTGCGCAAGCACTACGCCGGCCCGCCGGTCGTGGACAACGTGTCGTTCGAGATTGCGCCAGGTGAATGCCTGGGCGTGATTGGTCCCAACGGCGCGGGCAAGACCACCACCATCCGCATGTGCCTAGGCCTGACCGTGCCCGACGCCGGGCGCATCCGCTTTGATTTCCCCCCTGGCCCAGATCGCCTCAAGGGCCACGCCACGAACGCACTGCACAAGAGCTGGCACATGCCGCAAGACGCGCTGCCCATCAAGGCGCGCCTGGGCGTGGTGAGCCAGTTCGACACGCTAGACCCGGACTTCAGCTGCGCCGAAAACCTGCTGGTGTATGGCCGCTACTTTGGCTTGAGCGACGCCACCATCCGCGCGCGCATCCCGCAGCTACTGGAATTTGCCTCGCTGTCGCACAAAGCCGACGTGAAGCCCGGCCAGCTCTCCGGCGGCATGCGCCGACGCCTGAGCCTGGCACGCGCCCTGGTGAATGACCCCGAGTTGCTGCTGCTCGACGAGCCCACCACCGGGCTGGACCCACAGGCGCGCCACCTGATGTGGGAGCGGCTGCAAGTGCTGCTACAGCAAGGAAAATCCATCTTGCTGACCACCCACTTCATGGACGAGGCCGAACGCCTGTGCCACCGCTTGCTGGTGCTGGACCATGGCAAAAAGATTGCCGAAGGTCAACCGCGCGCGCTCATTGCCCAGCACCTGGAGCCCGACGTGGTGGAGGTCTATGGCGTGGGGGCGCTGGCCCTGGTGGATGCGCCGCTCAAAGCGCTGGCGGCCCGGGTGGAAGTGAGCGGAGAAACCGTCTTTTTCTACACCGAAGACGCCCGGCGTTTGATGGATGCCCTGGCCGCCTACCCCCAATTGCGCACCCTGCACCGCCCCGCCAATCTGGAGGACCTGTTCCTCAAACTCACCGGGCGTCAAATCAGGGAGGACGGTTGATGACGAAGGTTGAGAATCAAAGCGTGTGGCGCGCCCCTGTTTTGTCGCTGCGCTTTTGGCCCGTGTTCTTGCGCAACCTTCTGGTGTGGCGCAAGCTGGCCATCCCCAGCCTGGTGGGCAATATCGCCGAGCCGCTGATGTGGCTGGTGGCCTTTGGCTACGGCATGGGCGCTCTGGTGGGGCAGGTCACGCTGAACGGGCCGCTGGGCCCCACCGCTGTGCCCTACATTTTGTTTTTGGCCAGCGGCTCCATTTGCATGAGTGCGATGCAAGCGGCCTCGTTCGAGGCGCTGTACTCTGCCTTCTCCCGCATGCACGTTCAAAAAACCTGGGACGGCATCATGAACGCACCGGTCAGCCTGGACGACATCGTGCTGGCCGAGATGCTGTGGGCGGCGTTCAAGGCGCTGTTCACGGTGACGGCGATTTTGGGCGTGATGCTGGCCTTGGGCATCAGCCACAGCCCGAAGCTGCTGCTGGCCTGGCCGATTTTGCTGGGCGTGGGTATCACCTTTTCTTGCATCGCCCTGATCTTCAACGCCCTGGCCAAGAGCTACGATTTTTTCACCTACTACTTCACCCTGTTCCTCACGCCCATGATGTTTTTGAGCGGCGTTTTTTTTCCGCGCGAGCAATTACCCAGCGTCGTGAAAGAGGTGTCCGCATGGCTGCCATTGACCAACGCGGTGGAGCTGGTGCGCCCGCTCTTCATGGACCAATGGCCCCAGCACCCTGGGCAGCATGTGCTGGTGTTGCTGGTCACTACCGTGTTGTCCTTTTGGCTGGCCCTGGCGCTAACGCGCAAGCGCTTTCAGGCCTGAACAAACCAGGACAGGACAGCTTTAGCTACCTCCCTGGTCCACGGGATCGGCCAACGGTCGAAGTGCCTGGACTTGCTCTTTCAGTTGGTGAATGTCCTTGCGCAGTGCCCCAATTTCATACATCAGATCACGCTCGATTTGACGCTCTTCCCGCTCCACAAACACGGCAGCGACGGACGCCGTTACCAGTGACAGCACAGCCAGCCCCAGCAGCACGACCACCACCGCAAACATGCGCGAATAATGGGTGCTGGGCACCAAGTCACCATAGCCCACCGTGGCTGCCGTGGTGAACGCCAGCCAAAGGCCATCACCCAAAGTCACCACCTTCGGCTCAAGCAGCCAAAAACCCATGCCGCCAAAACCCATGATCACCAAACACAGGATCAGCGAGTAGATCAAGCCCCGTCGGGTGATCAGTCGTTTGCGATGGCGCCAGTTGGTCATCGGGCTACTTTAACTGTAGAAATCAAACCCATCCTTTGATTCGCATCAACGATTGTCAGACGAATCCGATCCCCGTAGCAAAGAAAAGTAGCCGCACGATGGGTGGGCAAGAGGCATACTGACCACATGAAGCTGGCCCTGCTCTCAGACATCCACGCCAACCTCCAGGCCCTGGAGGCTTGTCTAGCCCACGCCCAGGCGCAAGGCGCACAGCAACTGGCCCTGCTCGGTGATTTTGTCGGCTATGGCGGCGACCCGGTGGCGGTGGTGGATCGCATCATGGGCTTGGCCGAGCAAGGAGCCGTGCTGGTCAAAGGCAATCATGACGACATGGCCGTCAACCCGCCACTCGCCATCACCACCTTGGGCGAAAGCTCGGCCCCGTGGACCCATACCCAGCTGAGTCAAACGCAGCTTGAATTTCTGGATGCCCTGCCCTTGACGCAACAACTGGACTCTGTTTTCTTGGTTCATGCCAGTGCCCATGAACCCGCGCAGTGGCTCTACGTCTATGAGCAGCAGTCTGCGGCCGCCAGCCTGAACGCCGCCATCACTCACCCCGGCGTGCGCTACGTGTTTGGCGGTCATGTGCACATGCAAACGCTTTACTACCGGGCGGCCGGCGGCCATCTGATGAAGTTTGAGCCACTCGCCGGGGTGGCCGTGCCGGTGCCGGGCCACAGAAGCTGGCTGGCCACGATAGGCTCGGTCGGCCAGCCGCGTGATGCCAACCCCAAGGCCATGTACGCGCTGTTTGACACCGAGCAGGCGCAGCTCACGTTCCACCGTGTCCCCTATGACTTTCACGCCGCAGCTGCTGCCATCCGGCGCGCCGGGTTGCCTGACTTCTTTGCCGACCGGCTGGAGCACGGGCGATGAAGGCGCTGGAGCCAGGCACACGGCTGGACGGCTTTGTTTTGGGTGACTGCATCCACGCTGGCGGCATGGCCCATATCTACCGCGTGCACTACGACGCCGGGGTGGCCGACCCCGGCTTTCCCATGGTCATGAAAATTCCGCGCATGGCCATGGGCGATGGGGCGGAGACCCTGGTCAGCTTTGAGGTGGAGCAGCAAATCATGCAGGCGCTAGACGGCCCGCATGTGCCGCGCCTGGTGGCGGCGGGCGATCTGGAGCGTCAACCTTATCTGGTGATGGAGTACGTGCCGGGCCAGACCTTGCAGCAGGTGCTGGACGCTGCGACCTCGCTTGACACATCGGCCGTGGCCCAGCTTGGCGCAGCCCTGGCCCAGGCCGCGCACAGCCTACACCAGCAAAACACCGTACACCTGGATTTGAAACCCGCCAACGTGATGATTCGACCGGATGGCGTTGTCGTCTTGCTCGACTTCGGCCTGTCGTGCAACGTGCTGTACCCCGACCTGCTGGCCGAAGAATTGCGCAAGGCCGTGGGCTCGCCCGCCTGGATGGCCCCTGAGCAGGTGGTGGGCGTGCGCGGCGATCCGCGCAGTGATGTGTTCGCCATCGGCGTCATGCTCTACCAACTGCTGACGGGCCAGCTGCCCTTTGGTTCGCCGCAAACGCCGGGCGGTTTGCGCCAGCGCCTGTGGATGAGCCCGCCGCCGCCGCGCCAACACAAGCCTCTGTTGCCGCCGTGGCTGCAAGAGGTGGTGCTGCACTGCCTGGCACCGGAGGCCGCGCAGCGCTACCCCTCGGCTGCGCACCTGGCTTTTGACCTGTCGCACCCCGACCAGGTGGTGCTCACCGAGCTGGGTCGCCAGACCCGTGGCGTTGGCGCGTGGGTGCATCTCAAGCGCTGGATCAAGGCTACCGGTATCGAGTACCACGCCAGCCCACTGCCCGCGCGGCAAATTGCCAAAATCCCCATCGTGATGGTGGCCGTGCCGCCGCTGGACGCGGACACCGACGACGCCGTGCTGTATTCGCTGCGGCAGGCGGCAGCGTCGGCCCTGGGCACGCACGTGGGCGCGCGCCTGAGCTGCGTCACCGTCATTGCACCGGGGGCGGCCAGCCCGGCCGGGGATGAGGACAGTGAAACCACCGTGCACCGGCGTCACCTGAGCCAGTTGCAACACTGGGCCAAGCCGCTGTCTTCGCCGGGGCGACAGGCTTTGTTTCAGACCTCCTGCCATGTGCTGGAGTCGGGCGACGTCGCCCAGGCCTTGGTGAGTTACGCCACCGGCAACCACGTGAGCGTGATCGTGATGGGTGCGGCCACCCATGGCTTGATGACCCAGCGCTTTGTGGCCACGGTGCCCATCAAGGTCGCCATGGCCGCTCCTTGCACGGTGATTTTGGTGAAGAAGCTGCTGCCCTTTGAGCGCTTCGCGTAGGCCGGTTGATTCGGCTTTTTACGTGATGACACCCGCCTCACGCAGCGCCGCAATCCGGGCCGCATTCAACCCCAACGCCATCAGCACTTCTTCGGTGTGCTCACCCAAGCTCGGGGGCGCGTTGCGCAGCACCGGTGGGGTGTCGAGCAAACGCAAAGGGCTCGCCACAGTTGCTATTGTTTTAATAGTTGATTGCGCATGATTTGATTGGGCTACAGCCTGATTTACCCATAAGTTTCGAGCCTTGACCTGCTCATCCGCAAAGGCCTGGCCGATGTCGTTGATGGGGCCACAGGGCACGGCCTTGTCTTCCAGCAGGTTGACCCAGTCGGCGGTGCTGCGGGTGCGGGTGACTTGCTCTAGCAGGGGCAACAACACCGCGCGGTTTTTCACGCGCAAGGTGTTGGTGGCAAAGCGTTCGTCTTGCGCCCAGGTGGGGATGCCTGCGGCTTCGCAAAAGCGGGTGAACTGGCCGTCGTTGCCCACGGCCAGCAGCATGGCACCGTCTTGCGTGGGGAAGTCTTGGTAGGGCACTAAGCTGGGGTGGCCGTTGCCCATGCGCTGCGGCGCGTTGCCGGTGTTGAGGAAGGCACCCGCCTGGTTCGCCAGCGTGGCCATGCCCACGTCGAGCAAGGCCATGTCGATGTGCTGGCCCACGCCGGTGCGATGCCGCACTTCGATAGCGGCCAGGATGGCGGTGGCGGCATAGACGCCGGTGAAGATATCGGTCAGCGCCACGCCGACGCGCAGCGGGCCGCCGCCGGGCACGTTGTCCGCACGGCCGGTGATGCTCATCATGCCGCTCATGGCCTGGATCATCAGGTCATAGCCCGCGCGCTCGGCGTAGGGGCCGGTCTGACCAAAGCCGGTGATGGAGCAGTAAATCAAGCGCGGGTTGATGGCTTTGAGGCTCTCGTAATCCAGCCCGTAGTGTTTGAGCCCACCGACCTTGAAGTTCTCTACCAGCACGTCGCTTTGCGCCGCCATCTGGCGAATCAGCGCCTGGCCTTGCGGGTGCGCCAGGTCGAGCGTGATGGAGCGTTTGTTGCGGTTGCAGGCGGTGAAGTAGGTGGCCTGGTCGGTGTCATTGCCTTGCGCGTCTTTGATGAAAGGGGGGCCCCAGTGGCGGGTGTCGTCCCCTGCCCCAGGGCGCTCGACCTTGACGACATCTGCACCCAGGTCAGCCAGGATTTGGGTGCACCAGGGGCCTGCTAATACGCGGGACAGGTCTAGGACTTTGATGTGGGGGAGGGCTGCGGGTTTGGTGGTCATGTTGCTTGTCCTGTTGCTGTGCTTTTTTCTTAGCTTTTGTACCCGCCACGCGGGCTTAGGCTGGGTGCCTCAGAGGCGCTTCGTTTGCCAAGTCGGCCCCCAGCCTAAGCCCGCGTGGCGTGATCGTGAGTGGTTGGCGCTCATTAGGAAGACGGAGTACAGATCACGTTGATCGACTGTGATGTCGGTATCGGTATTTTCACCGCAGCGTCCTCATCCACCGGCCCACACCCTCTGCCCCGCCACCCACCCAGCCCGCACACTACAACCTAAAAAACCAATCAGTTAGAAAACGCAGCAATCCCCGTCTGCGCCCGTCCCAAAATCAAAGCGTGAATGTCGTGCGTGCCCTCATAGGTGTTCACCACCTCCAGGTTCACCAAATGCCGCGCCACACCAAACTCATCCGAAATGCCGTTGCCACCCATCATGTCACGTGCCAGCCGCGCAATGTCCAGCGCCTTGCCGCAAGAATTGCGCTTGAGGAGGGAGGTGATCTCTACCGCCGCCGTGCCCTCATCCTTCATGCGGCCCAGGCGCAGGCAGCCCTGCAGGCCGAGCGCGATTTCGGTTTGCATATCGGCCAACTTCTTTTGAATCAACTGGTTAGCGGCCAGCGGGCGGCCAAACTGCTTGCGATCCAGCACGTACTGGCGGGCGCGAAACCAGCAGTCTTCCGCCGCACCCAAAGCACCCCAGGCGATGCCGTAGCGCGCCGAGTTCAGGCAGGTGAACGGGCCTTTCAAACCCTGCACCTCGGGGAAGGCGTTTTCCTCGGGGCAGAACACGTTGTCCATCACGATCTCACCGGTGATGGAGGCGCGCAAGCCCACCTTGCCGTGGATCGCCGGGGCGCTCAAACCCTTCATGCCTTTGTCCAGAATAAAGCCGCGAATTGGGCCGACCTGGCCGCTCTCGCTCACCTCTTTGGCCCAGACCACAAACACGTCAGCAATCGGGCTGTTGGAGATCCACATCTTCGCGCCGGTCAGCTTGTAGCCACCGGCTGTTTTTTGCGCGCGCGTGATCATGGAGTTGGGGTCGGAGCCGTGGTCCGGCTCGGTCAGGCCAAAGCAGCCAATCCACTCGCCCGTGGCCAACTTGGGCAGGTATTTTTGCCGCTGCGCCTCGGTGCCGAACTCAAAGATCGGCACCATCACCAAGGACGATTGCACGCTCATCATCGAGCGGTAGCCCGAATCCACCCGCTCCACCTCGCGCGCAATCAACCCGTAGGCCACATAGTTCAAGCCCGGGCCGCCGTAGGCTTCAGGGATGGTGGGGCCAAGCAGGCCCAGGTCGCCCATCTCACGGAAGATCGCCACATCGGTTTTCTCGTTGCGAAACGCCTCGATCACCCGCGGCGCGAGCTTGTCCTGGCAATAGGCCGTGGCCGCGTCACGAATCATGCGCTCGTCATCGGTGAGCTGCTGGTTGAGCAAAAAGGGATCGTCCCAGTGAAAAGTCGCTTGTGCCATATGGTTCTCCAGAAAAAGGTTTGCCCCGATGTTAAACGGAGCCGATTCGTTACTTGTCAGCTTCAGACGTCCCACGATTCACCCAGCACCTCGGCTTGCTGCAAAACCAACTCCACCGCAGCGTCTGCCAGGTCAGGCGGGTACTTGTATTTTCGCAGCACACGCTTGACCATCAGCCTCAAACTGGCGCGCACGCTCTCGCGCTGCGACCAGTCCACGGTGATGTTTTTGCGCAGGTTTTCGGTCAGCTCGTGCGCTATCTTCTTGAGGGTCTCATCGATCAATTCGCGCACGGCTGGCGGCCGCCTTGAACTTCTTGGCCATCTCAATCAGCTCCTCCATCACCTGAGCTGTCTCGATGCTCCGGTTTTGGTATCGGCTGGCCATCGCCGGCTCCTGCATTACGCGGGCAGCAAAGCAAGTCATGGTGATGCTCTACGGCCATCAAGAAGGTGCCGTGGTGAGCTACAACCCGCAAAAGCCTGGCAGGCCCAGCCACATCATCCACACCTACTGGATTGGCAACCTGCGTCTGGTGCTCGATGCTCAGTTGCAAGCGGGCAACCGGCACAGCCCCTCGCACGGGCGCTCGGGGTTAAGGGCATTGCTACAAAGTCTGCCCGCGCCTGAGCGTCCCAAACTTGTCAGAGGCGACAGCGCCTATGGAAGTGAGGGCGAGATGCTTGAACTCGAAGAACTCCAGCAGCCCTACCTGTTCAAGCTACGCCAAACGGCGGGCGTCAAACAGCTCATCAAACGCCAGTGGGCGCGTCAAGACTCAAAAGGATCAAATCGAGCTGGTCTTTGTGGATGAGAACGAACCCGTCAAGAGCTGGGACTACGCGGTTCTGGTGAGCAATGCTGACTACACGCTGGCGCAAATCGGGCAACTGTACCGTGACCGTGCTGACTGTGAGAACGGCTTTGACGAGATCAAGAATCAGTGGGGTTGGGGTGGTTACAGCACTCAGGACATTGGGCGCTGCGCGTTGAGTGCCAGGGCAGTGGCCTTGATTTACAACTGGTGGAGTTGGTACGTGCGATTGGCTAACCCGAAGTCAAGGCTGCAGGCCAAGACCAGTCGCCCCAAGCTACTGAGTGCGGTGGGAAAACTCACCCGCCACGCTCGGATCAACAAGATCGTGCTGGTGCTGACCCACGAAGCCGGCAACCACATCAAGACCATGATCGCCAATATCCATGCGGGTGTTGAGCACATTCGTAGCGCTGCGCCGCAGTTAACAGGTCACAACCGCTGGTATGCGCTGGCGCGCTACATCGTCGACAAAATCCTGACCTTTGTACCCAATACGACCATTCCTGTCGCGACCGCTACGGGCTAACTGAGGAAAATAGGTTAAGACACTCAAACACAAGAACGTTAAAACAAATGGAAAGATGTCAGGCCGTTTTATACTTTAATTACACGAAAAATACACATAAAAAGACGACATAATTCATCATTATTGATAGAATTTCGTGTAAATGATAGAAGTCTGCACACTCCAACTACACGCACAAGGCGCATGGCACGATGTGGCCAGCGTGCGCCTGCACGGCAAGGAAAACGAGGGTTGGAAGGCCGGGACTTACTCGGGCTACGCGGTCGAGTGGGCATTCCAGCACGCTGGCGCAAGCGACGCGCACGCCCTATGCGCGCGGTGGCCGGTGGGCCTGAAGCCCTTGCAGGTGCCGCACTGGCCGGTGTTCCTTATCGACATGCTGCCGCAGGGCTTTGGCCGACAGGAACTGCTGCAACGCATCGGTCAGTCGCCGCTTGCGGGTGCCCATGCCGACTGGCAGCTCCTGCTGGCCGGGGCCGGCAACCCCATAGGCAACCTGCGGGTCAAGGAAGCTGCGCAGTGGCTTGACGTCAACGCGGGCGCTCAGCGCGGGTTCACGGATGACGAGGTGGCACAGCGCGGAGATCAGTTTTCTGAATCCCTGGCTTCGCACGGTCTCTTCGTCGCGGGCTCATCAGGCGTGCAGGGAGAGTGGCCCAAGGTGCTGCTGACGCGCGCCGAAGATGGTCTGCTGTACCTTGACCACACCCTGCCGGACGAGCGGGCACGCCAGCACTACATCGTCAAGTTTGGCCGGGGCAGCAACTCGCAGTTGGCCAGCATCTTGAAGCACGAAGCACCCTACATGGACATCGCAGCTCGGCTGGGCCTGCGGGTGCACGCCCCGCTGGCGCTGCGCCAACGCGCCTTGTTCATTCCCCGGTTTGACCGTCAAGCGCAGAGTGGGCTTGTGACGCGCCTGGCACAGGAGAGCATTGCTACGCTGACAGGTATGCCGGGCTTTGAAGCGGTGCCCAGTCATGACCAGGTTTGTCTGGCGTTGCTACACCACTGCACGAACCCGCAAGACGAAGTGCTGGAGTACCTCAAGCGCGATGTCGCCAACTTGGCCCTGGGCAACAAGGACAACCACGCACGCAACACCGCTATTCAGCGCGACTTCAACGGCCGCATTGCCCTCACCCCTGTGTATGACTTTGCGCCGATGTACCTGCACCCGGACGGCATTGCGCGGCGCATTCGCTGGGATGGCAACGATGGCGGTCAGCCAGACTGGGGCCGTGTGCTGGACCGCGTCTGCGAATTGGCGCTGCAGGTGCACAAGGAGCAACGAAAGAAAGGCCCGAATCCCGTGCAGCGCGCTCTACTGGTCGAGGGGCTGAGGGCCATGGTGCCTGTGTTGGAGCAGATTGCAGCCGAGGGCGAAGTCATGGGCCTGGACGCCGATGTTCTAGCCCACCTGCGCCCTGGCATCCTGGCCCGTGCGCAAGAACTGACCGTACTCACCTGAAGACCATGGACAAGCGCTTCAACACCCTCACCATTGCAGAACAACTGGAGCTGCGCAGACGCGCGGTCGAGGACGTGCTGGCGCATCCGGAGTGGACGCTGGCGCAGTGCGTGCGGCATCTGAAGAAGACGATGCGCTTGACGACTGCAGAAATGGCCAAGCTCTCAGGCCTAGCCTATCGAACTATGCAGGATATTGAGCAAGAACGCAGCGATGGCAGCGTTCAGACGATGAACCGCATCTTCGGTATGTTGGGTTTGAAGCTCAGCGTTGCGCGAATTTCCCGCGAGTCGGCCCCGGCCGACGCGGTACAACACACCACCCAAGGGTGAACGGTGCGGAACCACCTCACGTCCCATTACCGGAGTGGCGATGCCATCCGAAGCCGCAGCGTGAGCCATATCGTGCTGACAGGCCGGGTCGATATCGCTGCGCCGCCAGCAAGGCTGATGGCCGATTGGCAACGAGAGGTCGGGTTGCGCCTGGAGCTGGAGCCCGGCGACGTCGAGGCATTGCCGTTGGCGCGTGCGCGCATGCGCTGGCCTGACTACCAACACTGCGTGCAGGCGGTGTCCGACTGGATGGGCACGCTCGGCCTGCCAGAGGTGCTGACCACCAGTGACGTGGCCTTGATGGCCTGTCGCGGCGCCAGGTACCACCATGACGGCGCACACTATGGCGGCGCGGCCTTTTGCAATCTCTTCCTGAGCGAAGACCGAGGTCTGGACTTGCATTTTCCAGCTACGGGTCATCGAATCCCCCTGACCCGGGGTACGGCGGTGATATTCGATACGGGCCAGCCACACGCCGTGATTGCGCGCGGCAGCAGCGGCTTTGATGTGGCCGACTTCCCGCCCGAGCGGGATTGCACCCAGGTATTCCTGAGTTGGGAGCTTCCCATCGAGCATGCCTCTGTCTGCCAAGCGCTTCTGATCGCCTTCGACACCGAATCTTCAACTTCGTTGCGACCCAATGAAGAGCAAGTCTGGCTGAACGGCGCGCGGGTCAGCGTGTGCCCGGATTCGGGTCGGTGGTGCAGCAGCTTGGAAACCAGTGGTAACCCCAGCATGACAGAACCAACCTCACCATGACCCACGCCGTCGCCCGCCTGCGCGCCTCACGTTTAGCGCGCAGCGTCAAACCCTTTCTGGCCCGGGGTGGCCCGCGTGGGGAGCGCTGCGCAGGTTGTCGGCTGGTGTCTAGCCACTGCCTGTGTGCCTTGCGCCCAGTGGTGGCCACGCGTGCGGGCGTGTGCCTGCTGATGGCCGATATTGAGCCGCTCAAGCCCAGCAACACGGGTTGGTTGGTTGCCGATGTGGTGGCTGACACGTTTGCCTTTGGCTGGGCACGTACCGAGGTTGCCCCTGCATTGTTGGCGCTGTTGAATGATGCGCAGTGGCAGGCCTATGTGGTGTTTCCCGGTGAGTTCGTCGCGCCTGAGCGGGTGCTCACTGCGCTGCTGCCCACTGATATGGTTGCCGCCCTTGGCCAGGCGCCGCAAGCGGCCAAGCGCCCACTGTTCATCCTGCTGGACGGCACCTGGGCCGAGGCGCGCAAGATGTTCAGCAAAAGCCCCTACCTCAAGCATTTGCCGGTGCTGAGTTTGCAGCCCGATCAGGTATCGCATTACAAGTTGCGCCGCTCCAAGCGAGACGACCACTTTTGCACCTCCGAAGTCGCCGCCCTGTGCCTGGCCTTGGCGGGTGAGGCACACGCCGCTGAGGTGCTGGACGCTTACCTGGATGTGTTCACCCACCATTACCTGAACGCCAAGCAGCAGCTACCGGTGGATGGGGATGACGCTGCGCACCAGCGTTTGCACGCACTGTGCGGGCCGGGCGGCGACAATCAGGCTTGATGTAAACATTTCCGAGGCAAGCTTGCCTCAACTCCAAAGCCCGCCCATGACCCAAGACATACCCCAGACCAACGAAGCTCCAAACGCAGCACTGTGCGACTCCTGCGCCGGTATTCAGCGCGACTGGCGCCGTGCCCGCGGCCACCCCGAGCTGATGCAAGGCACCAACCGCAGCGTGGAACACAAACACGGCACGGTCACCATCACCCGCTACCGCTGCGAGCGCTGCGGCACGCTGTGGGACTACGAGAACAACAAGGTCAACCGCCACGCGGGTTGGTCGGTGGTGGGCA
>JANPNG010000363.1:0-13171 GCA_031427355.1 Hylemonella sp. | reverse complement strand
TCGGTTTGCGGGTAGTCGCGGCTGAAGTGCAGGCCGCGACTCTCATGGCGGGATTGTGCGCTGCGCACGATCAGGTCGGCCACCTGCACCAGGTTGCGCAGCTCCAGTAAGTCACGCGAGACATGGAACTGGGCGTAGAACTCTTGGATCTCGTCTTGCAACAGCGCAATGCGGTGGGCTGCGCGGTCTAGCCGTTTATTGGTGCGCACGATGCCGACGTAATCCCACATGAAGCGGCGCAGCTCGTCCCAGTTGTGCGAGATCACGACGGCTTCGTCGGCATCCGTCACGCGGCTGGCATCCCAGGTGGGCAGCGGTGGGGCAGATGGATGCTTTTCTTGCGCAATGGCCAGGGCTGCGGCACGCGCAAACACCATGCACTCCACCAGCGAGTTGCTGGCCAGCCGGTTGGCACCGTGTAGGCCGGTGCAGGTGGTTTCGCCCACTGCAAACAGGCCGGGCAGATCGGTGTGGCCGTCCAGATCGGTGACCACGCCGCCGCAGGTGTAGTGGGCCGCAGGCACGACGGGGATGGGCTGCGTGGCCATGTCGACGCCTAGCGCCATGCAGCGCGCGTAGATGTTGGGGAAGTGCTCCAGTAAAAAGGATTTGGGTTGGTGGGAGATGTCGAGGTACACACAGTCCAGACCGTGTTTTTTCATCTCAAAGTCGATGGCACGGGCCACCACATCACGCGGGGCCAGCTCGGCACGTGCGTCGTGCGCGGGCATGAAGCGTGTGCCGTCGGGCAAGAGCAGGCGTCCGCCTTCGCCACGCACGGCTTCGCTGATGAGGTAGGACTTGGCGTGCGGGTGGTACAGGCAGGTCGGGTGGAACTGGATGAACTCCATATTGCCCACGCGGCAGCCCGCGCGCCAGGCGGCGGCTATGCCGTCACCGGTAGCGGTGTCCGGGTTGGTGGTGTAGAGGTACACCTTGCCCGCGCCGCCGGTGGCCAAAATGGTGTGCGGTGCGCTGAAGGTGAGCACTTGGTCGGTGGCCTCATCCAGCGCGTACAAACCCAGGCAGCGGTTGGCTTCGCCCGTCAGCCCGAGCTTGGTCGGGGTGATGAGATCGACCAGCGTGTGGTGCTCAAACAGGGTGATGTTGGGCGTTTGGCGCACTTTGGACAGCAGCGTTTCCTGCACGGCAGCACCGGTGGCGTCGGTGACGTGCACGATGCGGCGTTCGCTGTGGCCGCCTTCGCGGGTCAGGTGCAGGTGGCCGTCTTCTTGCGAGAAGGGCACGCCGAGTGCTTGCAACCAGCGGATGGTCTCAGGCGCGTGGCTCACCGCAAAGCGGGAAGCCTCCACATCGCACAGACCGGCCCCGGCGACCAGTGTGTCCTGTAGGTGGGACTCAATCGTGTCGCCTTCGCCCATGACAGCGGCTATACCGCCCTGGGCCCAGCGGCTGGAGCCATCGTTCATGGCGCGTTTGGTCAGGATGGCGACGCGGTGTGTGGGGGCCAAGTGCAGCGCGGCGCTCAGACCCGCCAGGCCGCTGCCGACAATGAGGACGTCAAAATGATGGGGGGAAGTGGAGGAAGCGGTCACGGGGCAGGTGTTTGGAAACTGTCAATTAGAAGAATAAGCCAGCCGCACGTAAATCGGCGCAAAGGCCTCGGCCTGGGTGATTTCAATCAGGGTTTCTTTGGCCAGCTCCAGCAGGGCGATGAAGGTCACGACCAATACCGGTATGCCTTTGCTGGCGTCAAAGAGTTTTTCAAACTCGACAAAGCGATGACCCTGCAAGTGGCGCAGCACGATGCTCATGTGCTCGCGCACCGAGAGCGCCTCACGCGTGATTTTGTGGTGCTGCACCAGCCTGGCGCGCTTGAGAATGTCGGCCCAGGCCTCTTGCAGATCGACCAGATGCACGTCAGGAAAGCGCGGTTGCAGTGATTGCTCGATAACCACCTGCGCTTTGAGAAAATCGCGCCCGTACTGGGGGATGGCGTTCAGGCGCGCGGCAGCCAGCTTGATCTGTTCGTACTCCAGCAGGCGGCGCACCAGCTCGGCACGCGGGTCTTCGGTTTCTTCGCCCTCGGGCTTTTTCTTGGGCGGCAGCAGCATGCGCGATTTGATCTCGATCAGCATGGCCGCCATCAGCAGATACTCGGCGGCCAGCTCCAGGTTGCGGCTGCGGATTTCTTCCACATACACCAGGTACTGGCGCGTGACGCCCGCCATCGGGATGTCCAGAATGTTGAAGTTCTGCTTGCGGATCAGGTAGAGCAGTAAGTCCAGCGGGCCTTCAAAGGCCTCCAGAAAGACCTCTAGCGCGTCGGGCGGGATGTACAAATCCTGCGGCATCGCAAACAGCGGCTCGCCGTACAGCCGGGCCACGGCGACGTGGTCCACCACATCGGGCAGGGCGGTCAGAACGGTGCCGTCTGGCGACAAAGTTAGGGTATCAGCGTCGGTGTCACGCATGGAGTGCTATTGAATACGTGGCTTCTCACGCTAGTGCTTAAAGGCTTGTGGCCCGATTTGATGCTTATTTTGAGTCGCTAACCACGTTGGTTTGATAGACGTAGGGCTTTTGCGCCACCTCGGCCGTACGGTAGCTTTCCCAGGCTTGGCGATCTACCGCTTTGTCCCACAGCAGCTCACGCCCCTGGCGTTGTTCGGCTTCCAGTGTGGGCTTGGTGGTCTTGAGCTGATCCAGAAACTGGGTGATTTCGGACTTGTAGTCGGGACGGCGGAAAAAATTCGAAATATTCATGAAAAAACCTCTTTGGGACATTTTACCGGGGCGCTTCAAGTCGTGACTCAAGCCGCCGCCGCTGCCAGACCACTGGCCAGATCGGGACATAGGTTGGTTGGCGGAATCAGCTTCAGCAGGCCGCTGCGCTGGGCCATGTCCAGCGGTTGGTGTTGCAGGCCACAGATGATCAAGCGTGTGTTGTTCTGTTCACAGGTGTGGATCAGGTTCGTCAGGGCATCGACACCTGTCGAGTCCACGTAGATGACATTTTTCAAGTCCAGCACCAGGGCTTTGGTGGGCAGTTGGGTCTCCATAGTCTCCACCAATTGGACTGCCCCGAAGAACAGCGCACCATAAAGCCGGTAGGCGTTGATGGCGTCTGGCTGTTGGGCCAGCAGGGGGTGGTCGGCGGGGCTCACTTGTTCTGCGCGTGACAGGCTTGAAATTCGGTAGATAAAGGTCAGGCAGGCGGCGAGCAGACCAACTTCGACCGCCACCGTGAGGTCGACCATCACCGTCAGAAAAAACACCGACAGCAGGATGATGCGGTAGGGCAGGCGGAACTGGCGCAATTGGGCAAACTCACGCCACTCGCCCATGTTCCAGGCGACAAACATCAGAATGGCGGCCAGCGTGGGCAAGGGGATGTGTTGCGCCAGCGGCGCCCCCAGCAAGATGATGAGCAGCAAGGTGGCTGCGTGCACCATACCTGCCACGGGTGATTGGGCTCCGCTTTTGATATTGGTCATGGTGCGCGCCATGGTGCCGGTGGCGGGCATGCCGCCGAAAAATGGCGTAATAAAGTTGGCAACACCCTGAGCCATCAGCTCCTGATTGGGGTTGTGACGCCCCCCCGTCATGCCGTCGGCCACGCGGGCACAGAGCAGCGATTCGATAGCCCCCAGAATAGTTAGCGTGAGAGTGGGCACTAACAAAAACCGGGCTGAGTCCCAACTGAACGCAGGCCACACAAAACGGGGCAAGCTGGAGGGGATGCCGCCAAACCGGCTGCCAATGGTGTCCACCTGCAAGCCCAGAGCCGCCACGGCCATCGGGGCCAGCACCAACACCACGACCGAGCCGGGAATGACCACCAGGTGAGCTAGCCAGCGCTGTCTTTGCTTCATGCGGGTTAGGAGCAGCGGCCAGCTCACGATGACCGCCAGACTAGCCCCTGCCAAACCCAGTGCGTGCGGATTCAGGGTGTTCAAGGCCCCTGCTGGCCCGCCAATTTGCACGCGGCTGCCACCCAGGGCGGAGATCACAAAGCCGGCAATGATGGCGGTGAACAAGCCCGCTTCGGGCTTGAGCCCGCTGGCCATCGCAAACGCCATGGCCAGCGGCAGGGCGACGATGCCCACCGTGGCCCCGGCGCTCAGGTCCTGCAAAAACCGGGCGCGCGAATAGTCGCGCAGTGCGTCAAGCAAGACGGGGCGAAACGCGGCCAGGGCAGATTTTCGGGTTTGCACAGACATGGCGGGATTGTAGGCACCCCCCATTTGGGGGATGGCGCTGCCGGAAATCGGGCACTAAAGTTGCAGACCCGGCTGTCAGGGATTCCCGACACGGCTGTCAAGGATTTAAATGAAACACGTCGCCGAGTTTGTTCAAGGCACGCTTGCCTGGCAAGCGGTTGCCGTGCTCGCCCTGGGCCTGCTGTCCGGTGCGGGGGCGCTCACGCTTGTTGTCGGCATGCAAAAGGGGCATCTGGTGGGTGTGGTGGCTGGCTTAAACGGGTTGGTGCTGCTGTGTGCCGTGGGTCTGGTTTACGTCTCCATCCGCATGGTATTGCGCACCGAGCGCGCCCGCTACAAAGAACACCTCGCGCACCGCTACCTGCAAGAAGCCATCGACACCCTGCCCACCGGCCTAGCCATTTATGACGAGAAAGACCGGTTGGTGGTGTTCAACCGGGCAGCGGCCGAACTCTACCCCTACCGGGCCGGGGCTGACCTGATTGGACACAGCTACGAAATCCTGGTGCGCCGCGCGCTGGCGGCTGGGGTTATTGCCGATGCGGTTGGTCGGGAGGATGAGTGGTTGGGCCAGCGCCTCGAAAGTCGCGGCAAGTTGGATGGCCCACAGCTGTGCCAGACCCATGGCGGGCGCTGGATGGAGTTTCATGAAATTCGCACGCCGTCCGGTTTTTTGGTCATGGAGCGCAACGAGGTCACGGCCCTGGTGCAAAAAAACCTGGCCTTGGTGCAGTCCAACGAGCAGTTGGCGCATTTGTCCACCACCGATCCCCTGACCGGGCTGGCCAATCGGCGTATGTTTGACCAGTGCATGCACGGCGAGTGGCAGCGCAGCGCGCGCAGCCAGCAGCCCTTGTCTTTGCTCATGGTCGATGTGGACCACTTCAAGCGCTACAACGACCACTACGGACACTTGGCGGGCGACGCCTGCTTGCGCAAGATCGCAGGACTTCTTTTCGACTGCTCCCAGCGCACGGGCGAGGTGGTGGCCCGCTACGGTGGCGAGGAATTTGCCTTGCTGCTGCCCGGCACCAGCAGCGCGGAGGCACAGGTGGTGGCCCAGCGCTGCATGGACGAGCTGAGCCAAGCGCAAATTGCACACGCCGATTCGCTTTGCTCGACCCTGCTGACCTTCAGTATCGGCGTAGCCACGGTGATTGCCGTGCCCCAGACCAACCCGGAAGTACTGGTTCACGCCGCCGATGTGGCGCTCTACCGTGCCAAGGGCTCGGGGCGAAGCCGTTTTGAGCTGGCGACGGTTGTGGTCTAGTGAATCCGCATGCCTGGTTGCGCGCCCGGCCAGGGGGTGAGGATGTGGATGCCGGGCTGGGCCTTCTCATCCGCGTGGCTGGCGGCCAGCACCATGCCCTCTGAGACGCCGAACTTCATCTTGCGCGGTGCCAGGTTGGCCACCAGCACGGTGAGTTGGCCCACCAGCTCTTCTGGTTTGTAGGCGCTGGCGATTCCGCTGAACACATTGCGCGTTTTGCCTTCGCCCACGTCCAGGGTCAGGCGCAGCAGCTTGGTCGAGCCTTCCACCGCCTCGCAGTTCACGATCTTGGCGATGCGCAGGTCGATCTTGGCGAAGTCGTCGATGCTGATGGTGGGGGCGATGGCTTCACCGCCGGGTAAGTCAATTGCTACTGAATTGATAGCTGCTTGTGGTTGTTCTGTAAGGGGTGGCGGCTCGAACAGGGCGTCAAGTTGATCGGGGGTGACGCGCTGCATGAGGTACTGGTAGGGCTTGATGACATGTCCAACAGGCAATTTGTCGAACGCAGTCTCCCATAGTTGTACTTCCACACCCAACCAATCGCTAACCTGACCGGCAAGCCTCGGCAGTATCGGTGCCAGCATCACGGTCAAGTCTTTGAACAGCGCCACGGCAGTGCTGCACACCATGTGCAGTTCTGCACTGCGCGCCGCGTCCTTGGCGATAAGCCAGGGTGCTTTTTGGTCCACATACTGGTTCACGTGGTCGGTCAGAGTCATGATGGAGCGAATCGCCTTGGCAAATTCCCGCGCTTCGTACAGGTCTCGAACTTCGGTCGCCGCTGCAAAAGCGACCTCGAATAAAACCTGAGCATCGGGATCTTCATCTCCCAGGCGACCATCAAATCGCTTACTTATAAAGCCTGCGCAGCGCGACGCAATGTTCACATACTTGCCAATCAAGTCGCTATTGACCCGCGCCATGAAGTCATCCGCGTTGAAGTCGATATCCTCATTGCGGGCGGACAGCTTGGCCGCCAGATAGTAGCGCAGCCACTCGGGGTTCATGCCTAGGCCCAGGTACTTCAGTGGATCCAGGCCAGTGCCCCGGCTCTTGCTCATCTTCTCGCCGTTGTTCACGGTCAAAAAGCCGTGCACAAACACGTTGTCCGGCGTCTTGCGGCCACTGAACTTCAGCATCGCAGGCCAGAACAGGGTGTGGAAGGTGACGATGTCTTTGCCGATGAAGTGGTACTGCTCGGTGTCCGCTGCGGCCATGTACTCATCAAAGCTGCGGGTGTCGCCGTGCTGGGTTTGGGGGCCGCCTTTGTCAAACCAGTTTTTGAGCGACGCCAAGTAGCCCACTGGCGCATCCAGCCAGACATAAAAATACTTGCCCGGGGCGTCAGGAATCTCGATACCGAAGTAGGGCGCGTCACGGGAGATGTCCCAATCGCCCAGGCCTTCGCTCGTTGAGCCATCCGCGTTGGTGCGCACCGAGAACCATTCCTTGATTTTGTTGGCTACCTCGGGTTGCAGTTTCCCGTCTTGCGTCCAGCGCTCCAGAAACTCCACGCAGCGCGGGTCAGAGAGCTTGAAGAAAAAGTGCTCGGAATGTTTGAGCTCAGGCGTCACACCCGACAAGGCCGAGTAGGGCTTGATCAGGTCGGTGGGTGCATAGACCGAACCACACACTTCGCAGTTGTCGCCGTACTGGTCTTTGGCGTGGCACTTGGGGCACTCGCCCTTGATGTAGCGGTCGGGCAGGAACATGTTCTTCGCAGGGTCGAAAAACTGCTCAATGGTGCGGGTCTCGATCAGGTCGTTGGCTTTGAGGTCACGGTAAATCTGGCGAGCGAGTTCGTGGTTCTCGGGGGCGTCGGTGCTGTGCCAGTTGTCAAAGCTGATGTGAAAACCGTCCAGATAAGGTTTACGCCCGGCGGCGATGTCGGCCACAAAAGCCTGCGGCGTTTGGCCGGCTTTCTCGGCTGCGATCATGATGGGCGCGCCGTGGGTGTCGTCCGCACCGACAAAATTCACATGGTGGCCCTGCATGCGCTGGAACCGCACCCAAATGTCGGCCTGGATGTACTCCATGATGTGGCCGACGTGGAACTTGCCGTTGGCGTAGGGCAGGGCGGTGGTGACGAAGAGTTGACGCGGTGCAGACATGGGGGCTTTGGTGACGGATAACCACCTATTTTAAAAGCGATCCCGCTCAGCCGATCAAAGCCAGGGCTTCGATTCGGCCTTGGTCGTAGGTGAGCTGCACGTTGGTGCCACTGGTGCAGTCCATGTTGATGGCGGCTACCTTCTGAGCAGGTTGCAGGTACACGCGCTGCTGGTGCGTGAACATTTGCGGCAAATCCGCACGGTGACGGGTCAGCAGCACCAGGGTTTCAGGGTCGCCTTGGCGATCTTGCGGCAAGGGGATGCTGTCGTAGAAGCCGCCGTCCAATGCAGCGCGGCCCCCGACGCGGTGGATGGGGGTGATGGGCACGGCAGCGGCAGAAGCCATTAGCAGCGTGCGGGCGTCTGCCAGCTTGGCGCTTTGGGTTAGGTCCAGGTATTCAGCGCGAAAGCCCAGGTGGTGGGGCAGGCGGGCGTGGAAATTTTTCAGCCAATACTTCTCGCTGGCGTACAGACCCAGGGCCAGCAGGGTGGACAGCGTCAGTGGCAAATAGGGGATGGGCCGCGTGATGACGACTTCGATCTTTAAGCCGACTTTTTTAAGTTTTTCCAGATCACTCTCGTCTAGAAAGCTGCTAATCCAGTCCGGGTAGATGCGCGGCATCATGAAGGGGCGCTGGCCTTTGAGCAGATCGCGCCACTCGAAGTTGCGCGCTGTGGCATTGAAGCGCTCGACGGCTGCCGCCAATGAATCCTTGGTGCGCCCCGTGGCAAAAGCCGTGGCAATGCCCGCGCCCGCGCTGGCCCCAATCAGGCGCTGTGCTTGCCAGCATGGCTGTAGCGAGAGAACCTCCACCACACCGGCCTGCCACCAGCAGCGGTTGCCGCCGCCTGCGAACACGATGTTTTGGTAGTTTCGGCTTAAAAATTCTTGGGGCGTGATGGCTTGCATCAGGGGATTATCGTCGCTCAATCCCAACCAAAAAATTTCAAAATCTCGTCCTTTTGCCGCTGTGCGTCGGCGTAGCCCAGTTGAATGAGCTCACGCGTGTAGGCCGATTCAAACAGCAGGTAGCTGGCCAGGGCGGCACCTTTGGCGTCCGAGGCGTTAGACGAGACACCTAAACTGCCCAGCATGGCGCGCACGGCAATCGGCAGGGCGTCAACGTGGCGTGCGGCAATGGCGTCGAGCCGCTGCGAGGGCGCGATCAGCAGCAGCTCGATGGGTTTGAGCGCGCTGCTGGTGCGGTCGCTGGGCGGAATCAGCTGTAGGGTCTGGTTGATGCGGCGCATGCGCTCCACGTCCACCGACAGGGCATCGAGAAAAATGTTGGACAGGGCGTGACCCGCGATTTGCGCCAGTGAGGGGTAGCTGTTTTGCTCACTTTTCTCCGGCGCATCCTGTGGCTCATGCATGCGGCCCGCACCGATGACCAGCACGCGGTCGGCCCCCAGGTGGATGGCGGGAGAAATCGGGGCCGACTGGCGCATCGAGCCATCACCAAAATACTCGGTATGGCCGTTGATCTTTAAGGCCGTGGCCGGAAAGATAAAGGGAATGGCGGAGGAGGCCAACAGGTGCTCATGGGTGATGTGATCGTTGACCGCCAAGCGTTGGGAGCGCACCCAGGGCCGCAGGTGCGGAAGGCCTTCAAAAAACGTGACGTGCTGGCCCGAGCTGTAGCTGGACGCAGTGATCGCCAACGCGTGCAAATGGCCTTGCTCAATCAACCCCGGTAGACGCTCTAGCGGCACCATGGTGGTGAGCAGTTGCGCCAAAGGCGTGTTGTCCAGCAGTGAGCGCGGTTTGAGGCGACGCCAGCGGGCAATCATCCAGCCTATAGACAGCAGGCTGATCCAGCGCGCGCCAGTGCGCATGACGCTGAGCACGTCGGACTGATAGACCTCATGGGTTTGGAAGTTTTTCCAGATCGAGACCACGCGCCGCACGGTTTGGTCAAAATCATCTGCACCACAGGCCAGAGCCGCCGCATTGAGCGCGCCCGCCGAGGTGCCGGTGATGATGGCAAAGGGGTTGGGATCACTTTGCGCGCCACAGGCCTTGCGCAGGTCGGCAATGGCCTCCAGCACACCCATTTGGTAGGCGGCGCGGGAGCCACCGCCAGTTAGGAGCAGGCCGCAGGTTTGAGGGGCGTCATGGGGCATGAATCCATTATGCGGGAGCTTCGTTAGACTAGGCCCACTTTTAGGAGACATGATGGCAGTGACAGAACAGGCGCTTTTAGAGGCGCTCAAGCAGGTAATCGACCCCAACACGGGCAAAGATTTTGTATCCACCAAAGCCATTCGCAACCTCACGGTGACCGATGGCGACGTGACCTTTGACGTGGAGCTGGGCTACCCGGCCAAGAGCCAGATCCCCGGTTTTCGCAAGGCGCTGATCGCCGCTGCCAAGGGCGTGGCGGACGTGAGTAATGTGTCGGTGAATATCACCACCCGCATCGTGGCCCATGCGGTACAACGCGGCGTGCAGTTGTTGCCGCGCGTGAAAAACATCGTGGCCGTGGCCTCCGGCAAGGGCGGCGTGGGCAAGAGTACCACGGCGGTCAACCTGGCGCTGGCGCTGGCGGCCGAGGGCGCGAGTGTGGGTCTGCTGGACGCCGACATTTATGGCCCCAGCATTCCCATGATGCTGGGCATCGACGGACGTCCCGAGAGTGAAGACGGCTCGACCATGGAGCCGCTGGAGAACTACGGCGTGCAGGTCATGTCCATCGGTTTTCTGGTGGCGCAGGACGAAGCCATGATCTGGCGCGGTCCCATGGCCACGCAGGCGCTGGAGCAAATGCTGCGCCAGACCAACTGGAAAGAGTTGGACTACCTCATCGTTGATCTGCCCCCTGGCACCGGCGACATTCAGTTGACGCTGAGTCAGCGCGTACCCATGACTGGCGCGGTGATTGTCACCACGCCGCAAGACATCGCTCTGCTGGACGCCAAAAAAGGCATCAAGATGTTTGAGAAAGTCGGTGTGCCGATTTTGGGCATTGTTGAGAACATGGCGGTGCATGTGTGCAGCAACTGCGGCCAGATCGAGCATATTTTTGGTGCTGACGGCGGCAAGAAAATGGCCGCTGACTACAACATGAGCTACCTGGGCGCGCTGCCGCTGGACATGCAAATCCGCCTGCAAGCCGACAGCGGAAAACCGACGGTTGTTGCCGACCCGGACGGCGAAGTGGCGGCCATCTATAAGGCCGTGGCGCGTCAAGTGGCGGTGACGATTGCCGCCAAGAACAAAGACTTCTCGAACAAGTTTCCGAGTATCAAGATTTCCAAGGAAACCTGATGCCCAATACCGTTCGCCCTGAGCTTGGCCTGAACGGGTGATTCAGTACATACGGTGACACGATGAACCTTCTCGTCTCGATGCGCTACCTGGTCGCTCTGGACGAGCACAAGCACTTTGCGCGCGCGGCCCAGGCCTGTTTTGTCACGCAGCCAGCACTCTCCAACGCCATCCGCGCGCTGGAGCAGGAATTCGGCGCGGTCATCGTCAATCGGGGCCGCACCTTTGTCGGCTTCACCAGTGAGGGCGAACGCATGTTGGCTAGCGCGCGTCGCATGTTGCATGAGCAGCAACTGCTCCAGCAAGAATTCAACAGCGTCACCGCTCGCCCGCAAGGCCCGCTCAACATTGGCACCGTGCCCACGGCGGAGGCCATAGCGGCGCGCTTTGCCGCCATGCTGCACGCCCGCCACCCCGGCATCGCGCCCATCGTGCGGGCCATGAGTTCGGTGGACATCGAATCAGGCCTGGACAATCGCACACTCGACATGGGCTTAGGGTTTACCGACCGGCTGCGGCCTGGTGGTGCGCCACTGCGCGCGCTACCCCAGTACACCGAGCATTATTTTCTGGTGCGCAAGGCCGAAACCCTGGGCGAGCATGGCATCCAGATTGGCCCCGCCATGTCCTGGAAGGACGCCGCTGGTTTGCCCTTATGCCTGATGACGCCCGAGATGCACAACCGCCACATCGTGGATGCCGCCTTTGCCCAGGCCGGCGTGCCCGTCAAACCGGTGATGGAAACCAACGCCATCCTTACCCTCGCCCTGAGCGCCATCGGCGGCACCGTGTGCAGCGTCATGCCCGGTGCGCTGGTCGGCGCCATGCGCGCCTACCGCGAGCTGCAAGCCTGCCCCCTGGTGAGCCCTGAAGTGCGCACCCCCATCGGCTTCATGGTGCTGGCCACAGACCGCATCTCCCGCACGCTGGAGGCAGCACTGACCCTTGCGCAAGATGCTGCCTGGCTGCGGCATGCTGCGGCACACAGTGGGTTGTTGTCAGTTTGATTTTCTGAGTTGTTGCGCTGCATCATTTATTTCTTGAATGATGTCATGTTCCAATCCAATTTGACCCATATGCGTGGGTGAATAAAACTCGTGCTATTACAAATTGGCCAACTAGGAAGACCGATGAACCACCCCGCACCCCAGAACGAAGTCAAGGCTGTCGCCTTGGCCACCGTTGACGAATTGCGCGCACTGATCAAGCGCAAGAGCCGCCTTAAGGGCCGTCAGGCCGATGAAGTGTCGCTGGACGAAGTGGTCGCGCTGATCGGCGCTAAGCCTGCCGAAGGCCATCGCCGTGACTTGTTGATCGAGCACCTGCACAAAATCAACGACGCCTACCGCTGCCTGCATGACCGGCACTTGGTCGCCCTGGCCAAAGAGATGAACCTGCCCATGGCCGAGGTGTACGAGGTGGCCACCTTCTACCATCACTTCGAGGTGGTGCGTGGTGATGATGCCGCCCCCGGCCTGACCGTGCGCGTGTGCGACGGCCTGAGCTGCGAGCTGGCCGGTGCGCAAGATTTGCTGGCACGCTTGCCTGCCCTGTTGGGCCGCGACGATGTGCGCGTGGTGGCTGCACCCTGTGTGGGGCGCTGCGAGCAAGCGCCGGTGGCGGTGGTGCACCAGAACCCAGTGCTGCTGGCCACGCCTGAGGCCATAGTTTCAGTGGTTAATTCGGCTGTAGGCCAACATCCACAACCACAAGCAGCTGCTAATTTTGTAGCATCTGATTTTTCTTTAAAGAGCATTTCACCAACACCTGACGCGCAAGAAGTGGCCCCGGCCTATGCGGGCTACGCCACCTACCGCGCCCAAGGCGGCTACGCGCTGGCGCAAGCCGTGAGCCAGGGCACGCAAGAGATTGAATCCGTCATCAAGGCCATGGAAGACTCCGGTCTGCGCGGCCTGGGCGGCGCAGGTTTCCCGGCCGGGCGCAAGTGGCGCATCGTGCGCGACCAACCAGCCCCCAAGCTGATGGCCGTGAATATCGACGAAGGCGAGCCTGGCACCTTCAAGGACCGGCCTCAATCCGCATGAAGAGGGTGCCGCTCACGCTGCTCCGTCCGGTGCTCCCTGGATCGATACCAATGCCGGTTTCCTCCGCTTCGTCCGCGCCGCTACTAAAAATACCTTCTGGCTCAGCGCTGCTCCACCTCCAAAATCGATCATCAATCTTCCGCGTTACCTGCAGATGATCTCCGACACTGCCATGGTCGGCGCGCGCTGGATCCTCAGCTTTGAAGAGGACTTCTTTACCCGCCTTACCGCCAGCGAAGCCAAGGCCCTCAAAGACTTTGCACGCATCAATCAATTGCTCGCTTTCTTCG
>JANPNG010000362.1:0-3188 GCA_031427355.1 Hylemonella sp. | reverse complement strand
CACCAAGCCCTGGCCCGCACAGACGTGCTGCTCACCTCCTTTCGCCCCTCGGCGCTCGCCAAGCTCGGCTTGAGCTGGCCAGCCCTGCGCAAGCGCTACCCCGCACTCAGCCTGGTGAGCATCGTCGGCGCACCGGGCGCGTTGGCCGAAGTGCCCGGTCACGACCTCACCTACCTGGCCGAAGCAGGCCTGGTCACCGGCCTGGACTTGCCCCCCACCCTGTTCGCCGACATGGGCGGCGCGCTCATGGCGAGTGAGGCCGTGCTGGGTGCGGTGCTGCATCAAAAATTAAAAGGCAAAGGCACGCATCAAGAAGTGGCCCTGTCAGACGCAGCCACCTGGCTGGCCCTGCCCCGCACCTGGGGCCTGACCACGCCCGGCGGCCAAAAAGGAGACGGCACCGGGGGTGTCGTGGGCGGCGCTCACGCGGGCTACCGCGTCTATGCCTGCAAAGACGGTCGAGTAGCAGTGGCCGCGCTGGAGCCGCACTTTGCCGCTGCGCTGTGCGCGGCTGCGGGCGTGGCCGCAGTTGTTTCTGGTGTCAGCTTGCAGACGATGCTCTCAAACACCACACACCAAACCATTGAGGGCTGGCTGATGACGAAGACGCGCAAGGCGTTGGACAGGCTGGCTTTGGAAAAAGATATTCCGCTGCATACGCTGCCACGATAGGGATTTGCGCCAGACCACGCGGGATGTTGAGTTGTCCCAGACGCGTGTCAAGCTATAGTGCCAGCAGCGAACGGATTCAAACAACAAATGATCCACCAACCGATTGAAGCAAGAACCGGCGTGCTGATTTTTCTGGGAGTGTTATGACGAGTCATACCTGCGACATTTTGGCTGCGAGCCTTATGGCATGCGGCTTTGCGCCGATTTCATCGTCCGATGATAGGGCGACAATCATCATGTTAGGGAGACACGGGCGTGTCTCCCCATATTAAGTTAGCCCTTAGGGAGACGCCAGTGAACGAGAAGCGATGGGAAACTTATGAAGAGGTGGCCGCCTATCTCCTCAACAGGTTGGCCGAACATTTCGGCGTTGGTCATTTTGAGGGCAAGCAGGTTGTTCCTGGTGAGAGCGGAGCGGAATGGGAACTCGACGCTAAGGGGGTTGGTGAGGGCGGCGCGCGCATCATAGTCGTAGAGTGCAAGCGACACACCAAGAGCGGAATTAGCCAAGCTATCACCGGGGCACTCGCGTTCACCATTCAGGACGTCGGCGCACACGGTGGAATTCTTGTGTCGCCGCTCGGTCTGCAGGAAGGCGCCAAGAAGGTTGCGGCCCACGCGAACATTGTTGAAGCGACGCTTATGCCGAACTCCACAACTACTGATTACGTGCTCCGCTTCCTCAATCAGATTCATGTAGGCATATCGGAGAGCATTCACGTTACGGACGAATGTTCAGTTGAACTGCGCGACAAGGACGGAAATGTCATCGAACACCGAAAGGTCTAACCTTCCGTTCGTTCGGACGCGCTGCGCGCGCCGCACATCTTCACGTTAGAAGGCATAACCAAGTGGACTTGCTACAGAACTATCCAGTCGCATTTCTCGTGACGGTCGTACTGCCGGTGGTGTCCGGGATCGTGCTGGCGCTGGGCGGTTATGACAGCTTGAGCGCTCGGGCGGACTCGGACGCGCAGTTGGGGCGCATCGAGAAGAATACTGAGCAAGTGCTGAAACAGTTGCCGGATGTCAATGCCACGCTCACCACACTAGCGCGGTATGAACGCACTCTCACCGCATCCGGCCAGAGGGATGAAGCGTTGGCGGCTGTACTTACTCAGTATCAGGGCATGAGGCGCGCTTCGGAGACTTGGGACAGACTACGCGCATCTACAAACCACGAGGAAAAGGCAAGGTTAGCGTCCGAGGTGCTGGACGTGCTGAGCAAAAATCTCATCAAAGTGGAGGTGCCTGAAAACCTCCCAAGCAGGCCGTTGATCCTGGGACTGGGTTCGAACGTGTTTCGGGTCTTGTTCGCTGTACCGATGCGCATTCCGCCCCAGCTCGAATTTCAGAACCTTCCTGCTGGAACCCAAGCAGAAGTCACCGAAAAATCGGAGTTCGGATTCACAGTGAGACTCCTGCCGCCGGAAGTGCCAGTGACTAGCTTTAGGTTTATGGCGAGTGCCGAGTTATGACGCGCCGCATACCTTCCAACAGGTCGGCCCACGCGGACACACATCAGCAGGTTGCCGCTGCAAGGCGCATGCTGCGTGCCGGTGGCCTCCAACGTTGGGCCTCATCCGGCGCGTACGCACCAGCATTCGCGTGTTTCAACACGGAGATCACATGACTCGAAAGCTCATCAGTTCAGGCTCCACGTTTGAAGCGCAAATTGGCTACTCTCGCGCAGTAGTGGCTGGAGATTGGATTTTTGTTTCAGGCACAACCGGCTTCAACTACACGACCATGTCAATCTCAGAAAGTCTGCTTGAGCAGACCGAACAGTGCCTGAAAAACATCGAGGCGGCACTGCGAAAGGCAGACTCAAGCCTGAGAGATGTGGTACGCGTGACCTATGTTCTACCAAATGCCGGCGAGTTCGAGCGCTGTTGGTCGGTGCTTCGAAAACACTTTGGCGAAGTCCGCCCTGCAGCAATGATGATTTCCGCTGGCCTCGCTGACCCGCGAATGAAGATTGAAATTGAAGTCACTGCACTAAAGCAGTCGTAGCGTCCACACAGCACGCTCCATGGGCATCAGTGTTCGTACCTTGTCATTGGCCATGGCCGTTTAGGCATTCAGTTACAGAAAATAATTCGGAGATATCCACCATGACCATTGAGCAACTCAAGTTCCCCAGCGTGCGGCACTTGGTATCCGAGGCGGAGTGGCAAACGCGCGTCGATCTGGCGGCGGCTTATCGGCTGGTGGCGCTGTTCGGTTGGGACGACATTATCTTCACGCACTTGACCGCCAAAATTGCGGGCACCGACCATTTTTTGATCAACCCTTATGGCGTGATGTTTGACGAGGTCACGGCGTCCAGCTTGGTGAAGGTGAACCTGCAAGGCGAGAAGGTGATGGCGTCTGATTACGACATCATCCCTGCGGGCTTTCTGATCCACAGCACCGTGCATGCGGCGCGCCCCGACGCGCACTACGTCATGCACATCCACTCGGTCAATGGCATCGCTGTTTCTGCGCAGGCGGGGGGTTTGCTGGCCTTGTCGCAG
>JANPNG010000361.1:0-1559 GCA_031427355.1 Hylemonella sp. | reverse complement strand
ACTGATGCTGTACGTCGATACCAGCGTCTTGGTCGCGCTGTGCACCCATGAGGTTAAAACCGCCGATGTGGTCAAGTGGTACAGCGCTTGCACTCAGGAGTTGACGTCGGCGGCGTGGTGCGTGACTGAGTTTGCCAGCGCCATGGGGCTCAAACAACGCAGCGGGCAATTGACCCAAGCACAGGCTCAATCCGCATGGATGCAGTTTGAGCGCATCTGCGCCAATGATTTGCAACTGCTACCTGTGGAGGCCACGACGTTTCACAAAGCCGCTGTGCTGACCATGGACGCCGCCGCAGGTTTGCGCGCGGGTGACGCGCTGCACTTGGCCTGCGCGATTGAACACAAGGCGCAGGGCATGGTGACCCTGGATGCTGTGCTGGCCAAGAATGCCAAGCACTTGCAGGTGAAACCGGTGGTGATTTAGTGGCTTGATTTCAAATTGAATCTCAAGCCAACCGCACCCGATGCCGCGCAATCTGCACCCGCACCTGCGCCGGTGCAGTGCCGCCCAAGGTGTTGCGGGCGTTGAGTGATCCGCGCAAACTCAGGCAATCGAACACGTCTTTCTCGATAGAGGCGTTAAAGCCTTGCAGCACGGCGAGCGGCAACTCGGACAGATCGACGTTGTGGCCGATGGCGGCCTTCACCGCGTGGGCGACGGTCTCATGCGCATCGCGGAAAGGCAGGCCTTTTTTCACCAGGTAGTCGGCCAGGTCGGTGGCAGTGGCGTAGCCTTTGAGGGCGGCGGCCTCCATGGCCTGAGGTTTGACCGTGATGCCGCCCACCATGTCGGCAAAGATGCGCAGCGTGTCTTTGAGCGTGTCCACGGTGTCAAACAGCGGCTCTTTGTCTTCCTGGTTGTCTTTGTTGTAGGCCAGCGGTTGGCCCTTCATCAGGGTGACCAGGCCCATCAGGTGGCCGACCACGCGGCCCGTCTTGCCCCGGGCCAGCTCGGGCACGTCGGGGTTCTTCTTCTGCGGCATGATGGATGAGCCGGTGGTGAAGCGGTCCGCGATTTGAATGAAGCCAAACGGCTGGCTCATCCACAGAATCAGCTCTTCGCTGAAGCGGCTGATGTGCACCATGGCCAGTGTGGCGGCGGCGGTGAATTCGATGGCGAAGTCGCGGTCGCTCACCGCGTCCAGGCTGTTCTGGCAGACCTGGGGCTGGCCTTGCGCATCGACCATACCCAGGGTGTGCGCCACGCGCTCGCGGTCCAGCGGGTAGCTGGCGCCTGCCAGGGCGGCTGCACCCAGCGGCAAAAAATTGACGCGTTTGCGCACGTCGGCCATGCGCGCGGCATCGCGGGCGAACATCTCGACATAGGCCAGCATGTGGTGGCCAAAGCTCACCGGCTGGGCCACTTGCAGGTGGGTAAAGCCGGGCAGAATGACTTCGACGTTTTTCTCGGCGATGGTGAGTAAGGCCTTTTGCAAGTCAACCAGCAACGCGCCGATCAAATCGATCTCGCCGCGCAGCCACAGCCGCACATCCAGCGCGACCTGGTCGTTGCGGCTGCGCCCGGTATGCAGGCGCTTGCCGGCAATGCCGATCAA
>JANPNG010000360.1:0-2260 GCA_031427355.1 Hylemonella sp. | reverse complement strand
TAGCGGCGAAAGCTGGCGTCGGCTGAGGCCAGGCACAGCGTTGCGCGCTGGAGTTGCTGTGGGGCTTCAACCGTGGCGAACCATTGGTGGAAGGCGGCTTCGCGTTCGGCGCTGGTCCAGGGGATGGCGGTTTCGGGCATGGGGTGGGCGCTGGGGCGCGGACGAGTGGCGGGGGCGGTGGTCATGGATAATCCATTCTACAAACCTGCGCCTGTGCGCGACAGCGCTGTGTCCTCCACCCATGAATTGAATGTCCGCTCTTTGCCCTCCGCCCGATGCGCCTGCCGTCGCTTGAATTGAACGTCCTGCGGCCCAGCCCCCACTTCGCCCTGCGACCGCTGGCCTTGCTGGTGTGTCTGCTGTGCCAGGGTGAACTCGCGCGGGCGCAGGCGGTGGTTAACCCGCCTGAAACTGAAACCGACACCAAGGCCGAGATCGTCGCCGAGCCGCCAGTTCGGCTAAAAAACAGCCCCTTCTTGCAAGAAAAAATCGCTCCCGCTCAGCGCAATAGTTTGCCCACGTTTTTATACGGCGATCTGCTCACCGGACGCACCGATCAGGAGATGGTGCTGCAAGGCCAGGCCGAGCTGCGGCGTGGCGACACGGTGATCCGCGCTGACCGGCTGAGCTATGACCCGCCGGAGGACAAGCTGCGGGCCAATGGCCAGGTGCGCATCAACCGGGCGGGCAATGTGTTTGAGGGGCCTGAGCTGGAGCTCAAGGTCGATGCCTTTGAAGGTTTTTTCAAGCAACCCAGTTACCGTTTTCTGGCCACGGGCGGCCACGGCGAGGCCGACCGGATTGATTTTCAGGACGACAAGCGCGCGTTGGTCCACAACGCCACCTACACCAGTTGTCAGCGCGTGCCCGGTGCGAGCTGGATGCCCGACTGGCTGATCCGCGCCACCAGCTTGCAGCTCGACACGGAAGACGATGTGGCCGTGGCCAAAGACGCCAAGCTGAGTTTCAAGGGAACGACCTTGCTAGGCCTGTCCACACTCAGTTTTCCTTTGAGCGACAAACGAAAATCGGGCGTGCTACCGCCCACATTCGGCGTGGACAGCATCAGCGGCACGGTGGTGACTGTGCCCTATTACTGGAATATCGCGCCCAACCGCGACGCCACCCTGTACCCGACAATCATGAGCAGCCGTGGTCTGGACCTGGGCGGGGAGTTTCGCTACCTGGAGCCGGGCTATACCGGACGCCTGCGTGCCAACTACATGGCCGATGACAAGCTCCGGGGCAGCGAACGCTGGGGTGCGTCCTACCTGCACCAGGGCCTGATCCAAACCGGCCTGACTTCGGTCGGTCCGATCGGCCTGAACGTGAACCTCAACCGCGTGAGCGACGACAACTACTGGCGCGACTTCCCGCGCGGCAGCACCGGCTTGACGCAGCGCTTGCTACCCAATGACGTTTCGCTGAATTGGGCGCGCGGCGATTACTCGGCCACGTTCCGCACTCTGAGCTGGCAGACCTTGCAGGACGTCACCTCCCCCATCGTCCCGCCCTATGACCGTCTACCTCAACTCGCGGCCCGTTATGGGCGGCTGGACGTGGGGGGGCTTGATTTTTCAGTGGACGGGGACTACACCCAGTTTCAGGCCAACCGTGGCTTGACCGGCCAGCCCAATGCGCAGCGCAGTTTCATGCTGGCCCAGCTCAGCCGCCCCTGGCTGGGCGCTTCGGGCTTCATCACCCCCAAGGTTCAGTTGCACACCAGTACCTATTCGTTTGATGCGGCGCTGGCCAACGGCGACAGCACCGCCTCACGCGCCGTGCCCACCGTCAGTCTGGACAGTGGCCTGGTGTTTGAGCGCGACGCCAGCTATCTGGGGCGCAGCTTCCGCCAGACGCTGGAGCCGCGCTTGTTTTATGTGTACACACCGTTTCGTGATCAGAGTTATTTGCCCAATTACGACTCGGGCGCGTATGACTTCAACTTTTCCAGCATCTACACCGAGAACGCCTTTGTTGGCCATGACCGCATCTCGGACAACAACCTGTTGACGGCCGGCCTCAGCACCCGCTTGCTGGACCCGGTCACGGGGGCCCAAGCCGCCAGCTTTGGCATTGCACAACGCTTTCGCTTTGAAGACCAAAAGGTCACCTTGCCCGGCGGTGTGTCCGCCCTGGCGGGCTTGAGTGACGTGATGCTGGGGGCCTCGCTGAACTGGGACCAGCGTTGGGTCCTGGACTCCACCGTGCAATACAACCCGAGCACCAGCCAGTCCACCCGCATGTCGGTGGGCGCGCG
>JANPNG010000359.1:0-8951 GCA_031427355.1 Hylemonella sp. | reverse complement strand
CAACTTGATGTAGGCGGCTGCCTAATCTTGCAACACCAGTCTATCCGACAGCACGTCCCCGGAACTTTCGTTCCCCCTCAAACCAAGCCCGAAGACGTACCAAGTGGCTGGGGAGGGGCGTAGTGGCCATTCGCGCTGGGTACAAAATTTTCCGAGCAAATACGGTGGTGACGCCATCCAACATCAAGCGCTACACAACATCCTGCGCGAGCGTGCCGCGTAGAACAGCCACGGACGCTTGGTGCGTTTGCCAGCCAGGGTGGTGTGAGACTGCATGCGGGGGCGCTGGATTCCCGCCTTCGCGGGAATGACGGATTGGGTGCGGGATTGACGGCGAAGGCGACGATGCTTTGGTGAAGGGTTACTCGGCCAGCAAAGCCGCCACACGCGCCTGCAACACAGCAGGCTGCACGTCGCTGGCAGCGAGGGGTAAACCCACATTCAAGCCCACCCGGTTAAACACCCCGCGTCGAAACGGGCGCGCCATGGCCACGGCGTTGCCTTTGACTTGCTCGATGCGGCTGAAGTAGGAGCCCCACAGATTGGTCAGGGCCATGGGGATCACGGGCACGTTCAGGCCGTCGGCCTGCGCGCGCTCCAGAATTTTCATGATGCCGCCTTGGAAATCTTGTAAGGTGCCGTCGCGGGTGATGCCGCCCTCGGGGAAGATGGCGAGCAGGTCGCCCTCAATCAGCACCTGAGCGGCGGCGGCGAATGCGGCTTCATACGTGGCCGGGTCTTCCGCGCGTGGTGCCACGGGAATGGCCTTGGCGAGTTTGAACAGCGTGCCAAACACCGGCACCTGGAAGATGCGATGGTCCATGATGAAACGGATCGGGCGCGGGCTGGCGGCCATCAGCAACACGGCATCGACATAGCTGACGTGGTTGCAGGTCAGAATGGCCGCACCTTGGGTAGGGATGTGGTGCTCGCCCTGCACCTTGAAGCGGTAGACAAAGTGCGTCAGCAGCCAGGCCACAAAGCGCAGCAAATACTCCGGCACCAGCAAGAAGATGTAGGCCGCCACCACGGCGTTGGCCAGGCCGGTGAACAGAAAAATCTGCGGGATGGAGAAGTCGGCCTTGAGTAGCGCACCCGCAATCAAGGCGCTGGCAATCATGAATAACGCGTTCAAAATATTGTTGACCGCGATGATGCGGGCGCGGTGCGTGGCCGGGCTGCGCAACTGGATGAGCGCGTACATGGGCACGCTGTACAAGCCCGCAAACAGGCTGAGCAACAGCAAGTCGGCCATCACGCGCCAGTGCGCGGGCTGCGCCATGAAGGCTGCCAAGCCCATGAGTTCAACGGCGGGCAAGCCGCGTGAGGCGAAGTACAAGTCAATCGCAAACACGCTCATGCCAATCGCCCCCAGCGGCACCAGGCCAATCTCCACATGGCGGCGGCTCAGCACCTCACACAAGAGCGAGCCGGTGCCAATGCCGATGGAAAAAACGACGAGCAGAAGCGAAGCCACATGCGCGTCGCCGTGCAACACCTCTTTGGCAAAACTCGGAAACTGGCTCAAAAACACCGCGCCAAAAAACCACATCCAACTGATGCCCAACATGGAGCGAAACACCACCAGGTTGCCGCTGGCCAGTTGCAGGTTTTTCCAGGTCTCGGTGAACGGGTTCCAGTTGATTTTGAGATCTGGCGCGGTGACGGTTTGCGCCGGGATGAACTGCGCAATAACACGACCGATCACGGCCAGCACCACGCAGGCCAGCGCCACGTCGCGGGGACCAGTTTGCGGGATCGCCACCAACAAGCCGCCCACGACATTGCCCAGCAGGATGGCGACAAACGTGCCCATCTCCACCATGCCGTTGCCCCCGGTCAACTCGCGCTCGCTCAGCACCTGCGGCAGGTAAGAAAACTTGACCGGGCCGAAGAGCGTGGAGTGCAAGCCCATGAGGAAAGTGCAGGCCAAGAGCGTGGGCACGTGGCCGGTGGTGAAGCCTGCCGCCGCGATCAGCATGATGGCGACTTCCAGGTTCTTCACGAAGCGCATCATCCGCGTCTTCTCCAGCTTGTCGGCCAGTTGCCCGCTGGTGGCCGAAAACAAGAGAAAGGGCAGGATGAACAGCGCGCCAATCACCAGCCCGGCCAGCGCGGGCGGCATCCACCCCACGCTGAGCTGGTAGGTCACCATGACGGTGAAGGCGAATTTGAACAGGTTGTCGTTGGCCGCGCCGGAAAATTGCGTCCAGAAAAACGGGCCAAAACGCCGCTGGCGCAGCAGGGCGAATTGGTTGGGGTGGCCTTGCGACTCAGCTTGCGCCGGAGTGATGGTGTTGTCGTTCAAGATGCGCCCTTCCTCGTATTGATGCGGTCAGTCAGAGCCACATGTGCATAACTCTTTTGGCTCCTCATTGATTTCTTTGTGATTATTCTCTCACCCCAGCCCCGCCTCCAACTTGCCACGACGAAGCGGATGCGTCGCTCAAACCGCTCAGTTATTGGATTGACGCCGTGGATCCTGTGTAAAGCAAATTGACAGCTTGCCTGACTAAGCTTGATGGAAATCATCTAAAGGCTAGTCGTGACTATTTTCAAAGCTCCTCGCCAAGTCTGGCTCTTAGCTGTTATTTTTGCAGGTGTGGCAGTCGGCACTGTTCTCTACATGCACTCTCCAGACCCCAAGGAGATCTCACAAAGCAAGCCTTCGTCGTCTGACATTGGAAAAATTGCGGCGGGCATCTTGAAAGTTTCGCAGGAGCAAGTCAAAAACCTCAACCCTGGCCCGGTCGTGATGCAGCGCTTTGTCAATCAACGCGAAGCGATTGGCATGATTGACTTCAACCAGGACAAAACGGTTCAGGTGTTTACGGCATACCAAGGGCGTATCGCAGCGGTGCTGGTCAAGGCCGGGGACGATGTCAAAGCGGGCCAAACGCTGTACACCGTCAATGTGCCCGATCTGGTGCAGGCCGGCAGCAACGTGATCAGCACGGCGGGTGTTTTGCACACCGCAAATGAGACGCTGCGTCGCGCTAAAGAGCTGACGACGCTGGGCAGCATCCCACAAAAAGAACTCGATCAAAACCTGTCTGACCAACAAACGGCGGAGGTCAATTACAAGGCCGCGCGCAAGGCCATGGGCCTGTTTGGCTTGAGTGAGGCCGACATCAATCAAGTCGAGAAAGATAAAAAACCGACGGCCGAAATGCTGATCCGAAGCCCTTTGGATGGTCGCGTGACCGCACGCAATGCAGCGATGGGTACTTTGGTTCAACCCGGAGTGGCACCTGCGCCTGTGACGGTGTCTGACATGCGACAACTCTGGATGGTAGCGAACGTACCCGAATCTGAGATGGCGGACTACCGGGTCGGTCAAACGCTCACGGTCGTGGTGCCCGCTTACCCAGACCGGCGCTTTGTCGGCAAGATCAGCTACATCGGAGACACGGTCGATCCGGTCACGCACCGACTGGTCTTGCGCGCTGATTTGAATGACGCAAACCATCTGTTGCGCCAACAAATGCTGGCGAACTTCAGCATCGATGTGGGGACACCCGTGACTTCGCTGGCGATGCCACTTAAAGGACTGGCACGCGAAAGCGATGGCAGCTACATCGCCTGGGTGACAACCGATGGCCTGACATTCACGCGCCGCGCGGTCACGGTCGGCGTCACGCAAGACGGCATGGTGCAAGTGACAGCGGGGCTCAAGACCGGTGAGGTCACAGCGCGTGCGAACGCCCTGTTTCTGAGCAACCTCTACAACACCTCATCGCAGTAAGCGTGACTCATTTCACCGACGCATGACCGAACCGAGGCTCTATTTTGTTTAGATTTTTACTGTCTTTTGTCCTCACGCGCCGACCCATTGCCCTGTTGGGCTTGCTGATTTTCATGGCGGTTGGCGTGTTTGCTTTTTTAAAGCTCAATGTTGAAGCCTATCCCAACCCGGCACCGGTGATTCTGGAAATCACGGCCCAGGCTGCAGGTCTGTCTGCCGAAGAAATGGAGCGCTATTACACGCGTCAGATGGAAATTGGTTTGGCCACGACGCCGGGCGTTGACAACATCCGCTCCACCTCGTTTTACGGTCTGTCCTTTGTCCGCGTCACCTTCAAGTACGGAGTGGACTATTTCTTTGCACTGACACAGGTGGCCAATAATTTGGCGGCCAATGTCAATCTGCCCAACGGCGTGCAGCCCCAAATTCAGGCATCCAGTCTGGTCGGTGAAATTCTGCGATACCAAGTCAAAGGCCCATCAACTTACAGTCTGACTGCTTTACGCTCCCTCCAGGACTGGGTGATCCAGCGACGCTTGCTGACCGTACCCGGCGTGGCTCAGGTCGTGACATGGGGGGGAACCACCAAGGAATACCACGTAGAAGCTGATCCCAAAAAACTAGAGTCGTACGGCGTGAGCCTGCAGCAGTTGCTCACCGCCGTTGGCAACGCCAATGTGAACGTCGGTGGACGCTCTGTCAGCGTAGGCGATCAGTCAGTCAACATCCGGGGCCTTGGTCTAATCCAAAACCCCAAAGACATTGGCAACATTGTCGTGTCGCAGCAGAACGGTTTACCGGTTCAGGTCAAAGATATCGCCGATATCAGCGAAGGCACTATGCCGCGTCTGGGAGAGGCCGGACGAGATGACCAAAAAGACGTGGTGACCGGCATTGTCATCATGAACCGAACCCAGCAAACCAACCAGGTGATCGGTCGGGTTAAGCAAGCCGTGGACAAACTCAACTCCGATGGTTCGCTGCCACCTGGCGTCACGCTGGAGCCCTACTATGACCGATCGACCCTGGTTAACGTCACGACGCACACCGTCATTCACAACCTGATATTTGGTTGTCTCTTGGTGTTTTTGATTCAATGGATTTTTCTCGGGGACGTGCGCAGTGCCCTGATCGTCAGCATCAACATCCCTTTCGCCCTTTTCTTCAGCATCATCATGCTGCTGATCACGGGCGAGTCGGCCAATCTGCTTTCTTTGGGAGCCGTGGACTTTGGAATCATTGTCGATTCAGCCGTGATTCTGGTTGAAAACATTTTCCGCAACTTCCAACGCCCAATGGGCGAGCGCATCCTAGCTTTGCGCGTCATGGCCACCGGCCCGGGCGCCACCTTAACCGACCCGGCCATGGGCTGGACAACCCGTTTACGCACCATTTTCATGAGCGCCATCCAGGTGGACAACTCTGTTTTGTTTTCCACCATCATCACCATTGCTGCGTTCACCCCGCTGTTCACCATGACCGGCGTTGAAGGTCAGATTTTCGGGCCCATGGCACGCACCTACGGTTATGCACTGGGCGGCGCCTTGTTTGCCACTTTCACCATCACACCCGCCATTGCCAGCTACTTGCTGCCACGCAAGATGCAAGAACATGAAACCATTTTTGTGCGGGCCATCCAAAGGATCTACCTGCCCATGCTGAAGTGGGTTCTGACCCATACGCGCATCACCATTGGTCTGGGAATGATGTTCCTGGTGCTGGGGGGATTTTTGGTCACCCGCATGGGCAGTGAATTTTTACCCGTGCTCGAAGAAGGCAACCTCTGGGTGCGTGCGTCCATGCCCCCCACTATTTCGCTAGAAGCGGGGACCGAGAAGGTGCACCGCATGCGTGAGATCATCAAGAGCTATCCAGAGATCATCACGGTCGTCTCCCAGCACGGTCGTCCCGACGACGGGAGCGATGCTTCAGGCTTCAACAATGTCGAACTGTTTGCACCGCTCAAACCCTTTGAGGAATGGCCCAAAGACATGGACAAGGCGCGACTGGTGGATGAGTTGCAAGCCAAATTTGCCGTCGAATTTCCGGGCGTTAATTTCAACTTCTCGCAGTACATACAAGACAACGTGGAAGAAGGTCTGTCGGGTGTAAAAGGTGAAAACTCGGTCAAGATCATCGGCCCCGATTTGGCCGTGTTGGAAGAGTTGGCGGCCAAGACTGTGGCGGTGATGGCTAAAGTCCAGGGGGTCGCCGACCTGGGTGTCTTCAACACACTGGGTCAACCCAACCTCAATATTCAAATTGACCGTGAGAAAGCTGCACGCTATGGCTTGAACACCGGCGATGTCACAACAGTGGTGCAAGCGGCTTTGGGGGGGACTCAAGCCACGACGGTGTGGGAGGGCGATCGTCAATACGCACTGTCGGTTCGCCTGCGGCAAAAAGATCGGGGCAGTTTGGATGCGGTTAAAAATCTGCGGATCGCCTATGCGACTTCCGCCGCAGGAGGTAGCTCTTATGTCCCGCTGACCGATATTGCGACGGTGTCCATGCAAACCGGAGCAACCTATATCTACCACGAGAGCAACGAACGCTTTATACCCATCAAGTTCAGTGCGCGTGGCCGCGACTTGGGCAGCACAGTCGCCGAGGTGCAGAAAAAGATTGCCCGCGAAATCACATTCCCTAATGGCTACCGTGTGGTTTACGCGGGCCAGTTTGAGGAGTTGCAACAGGCTAAACAACGCATGTCGATTGCAGTGCCCATCGCCTTTGCGCTCATCCTGATTTTGTTATACGCATTGTTCAACAGCTTTGTTTATAGCTGGCTCACACTCGCGGCGGTACCGTTCACGGCCACGGGCGGTGTGATCGCTTTGTACCTCTCGGGTCAGGTCATCAGTGTTTCGGCCATCATCGGCTTCATCTCGCTGCTCGGAGTCTCCGTGATGGACGGCATTCTGATTCTGGGTTACTTTAAAGAACTCAAACTCAGTGGACTGGACGACACCACCTCCATCAGCCAAGCCTACGAGCACCGCATGCGTCCGCTCTTGATGACCGCCCTGTCGGCCTGCATTGGGCTTTTCCCGGCGGCCCTCTCGCACGGCATTGGCAGTGAGGTGCAGCGCCCACTGGCCACGGTGGTCGTGGGCGGCATGTTGATCGGCCCGATTTTCCTGCTGCTGGTCATGCCGGCAATTCGTTTAGCCGTGCTGAAGCGAATCAAGTTCAAGAAACGTCGCAAAGGCTTGGGCGGTTGAAGATGAAAAAAATGAAACACACCACAAGCCCGCTCGTTGCCCTACTGGCCCTGGTTTTGGCGGGCTGTGCCGCAGGCCCTGATTTCGTGGCCCCGGTGCCACCGCAGGCCAGCCGTTTCACCCGTGAGCCAGTGACGCTGGCGCAAGCGCAAACATTCTCCCCCAACACCCAGGTCGGGCCCGACTGGTGGGCGGCTTATGGTTCGTCTGAGTTGAATCAGCTGGTCCAGCGGGCGCTGACCAACAACCCCAACATAGAAACGGCCCTGGCCAATCTCATAGTCGCTCAGGAATCCGTCACGGCCCAACGGGGTTTCTTTTACCCATCGGTACAGGCCGGGTTCAGTGTCAGCCAACAAAACGTGGGGCAAAGCGTGTCTTCACCCCTGGCATCGAACGCTTCGGCCTACAGCTTCCAGTCCGCGCAGCTGTCGGTCGGATTTGTGCCCGACTTGTTTGGGGGCAATCGACGCCAGGTGGAAGGCTTGCTGGCCAACCAGGAGATTCAAATCTATCAACTGGACGCTCTGCGCACCACGCTGGCCAGCAATGTGGTGGCAGCGGCACTTCAAGAGGCGAGTCTGTCAGCGCAGATTCGGCTCACCGAGCAAGCCATTTCGCTGGCCACTGAACAACTCCAACACGTGCGTGGCATGTACGCCCATGGGTACCTGAGCGCCATTGACGTGACGCAGCAGGAAAATGCCCTCACCCAAATTCAGCAAGCCCTACCGCTGCTGCAAAAACAATGGCAGCAAACCCGCAATTTGATGGCGGTGCTGTGCGGGCAAACCACCGACCAAGAGCTGCCCACCCTGTCGCTGGACACGGTTCAATTGCCCGCGCAATTGCCCGCTGCCATTCCCTCGCAAACTATCGCGCAACGACCCGACGTCAGGGCAGCGCAGGCCATGGTGCACGCCAGCAGTGCGCAAGTCGGCGTGGCACAAGCCAACCGTCTGCCACAGTTCCAGATCTCAGCCCTTCTGGGGGGCGGCGCCACCACCTTGGCACAAATGTTTTCACCCGACAATACCTTCTGGTCTTTAGGGGCCAGCATCGTGCAGCCGATTTTTTCAGGCGGCACCCTGCTGGCCCGCAGGCGGGCAGCCGAAGCCGCCTTGGACGCATCCAAAGCGCAATACCGCAGCACCGTGTTGACCGCCTTTCAAAATGTGGCCGATACGCTTTATGCGCTGGCGTCCGACGGCAAAGTCCTTGAGATTGCCAAGGCAGCCCAAACGGCCAATCGGCGCACGCTGGCGTTGACCCAGGCCCTGTTTTCACAGGGCTACACGGCACGGCCTGCGGTGCTGGCAAGTCAACAAGCCGACTTGCAATCCCAGGTCAATTACCAAGCAGCCTACGCCACCTACCTGGGCGACACGGTGGCCTTATACCAAGCCTTGGGAGGCGGTTTCAAGAGCGAGGCCCCATGACCGATGAAGGTTCACTGCCTGAGGAGATTCCCACCCTAAGCGGGGCGATGGCTTCGCGTAGACTCCTTTACTGGAGACTCCGAGCCATGAAATTTCTGTTTGTAGAAGACGATGACGCTATTGGCAGCAGCATTGTTCGCAGCATCCAGCGCGAAGGGCATCAGATCACCTGGCTCAAAGACGGATTGCAGGCCGACGCGCAACTGATGACGCAGCGCTATGACCTGATTATTTTGGATCTTGGCTTGCCCGGTCTGGATGGTTTGCAGATTTTGCAACGCCTGCGAGAGCGGCACGACAAAACCCCGGTGATTTTGCTAACGGCGCGTGACGAACTCCCTGACCGCATCAAGGGTCTGAACACTGGGGCGGATGACTACATCACCAAGCCCTTTGAATTTGACGAATTGACGGCCCGCATTCGTGCCCTGCTGCGACGCGCTCAACCCAACACCTCCAAAGTGCGAATTGGCAAATTGCTGATTGATTTTGATGGGCGTGAGGTCAGTCATAACGGCACGCCCCTGGACTTGTCCCCCCGCG
>JANPNG010000358.1:0-15610 GCA_031427355.1 Hylemonella sp. | reverse complement strand
TGAAAAATCAAGCTGCCAGTTTGGCCTTGACTTGCGCCACGATGCCAGCAAACGCAGGCATGTCGTGAATGGCGATATCGGACAGAACCTTACGGTCAATTTCGATACCGGTCTTCTTCAGACCATTGGCGAACTGGCTGTAGGTCATGCCACACTGACGTGCAGCGGCATTGATACGGGCAATCCACAACTGGCGGAAAACACGTTTCTTGGTACGGCGGTCACGGTAGGCATATTGCCCAGCCTTCATTACCGCTTCTTTAGCGATGCGGAAAACATTACCGCGGCGACCGCGAAAACCTTTGGCAAGGGCGAGAACTTTTTTGTGGCGGGCGCGAGCCGTTACACCACGTTTGACGCGAGGCATGTATTACTCCTTGTTCGTCGTTAATTAAATACCCATGCCGGGCAACATTTGCGCCATGTGACCCATATTGGTCTCATGCACACCTGTCGATCCGCGCAAATGGCGTTTATTTTTGGTGGTCTTCTTGGTCAGAATGTGACGCTTGAAGGCTTGGCCGCGCTTGACGGTTCCACCAGGACGAACGCGGAAGCGTTTCTTCGCTGCGCTCTTGGTCTTCATTTTGGGCATTTCAATGCTCCTTTTCATTGTGCTCGTGAGGCGTTCAGAAAACCGATTCCGAACTTGTTGGCCCCGAGCCACTTGTGTGGAGAGTTTTTAGGCTTACCACTTGCGTGGAGAGTGTGACCCCACCACTTTTGCGAAGCGTTTTTAAACCCTTCACTTTTGCACAAAGCGTTGGCTCTGCGCGAAAATTCTAAGCCGCTTCAGCAGCCGGTTTGGCGGCTGCTGAAGCCACCTTCTTCTTGCCCGGCGCGATCATCATGATCATCTGCCGACCTTCCAGCTTGGGGAACTGCTCCACCACAATCTGATCTGCCAACTCATCGCGAATCCGGTTCAGCAATGCCAAACCCAACTCCTGGTGCGTGATCTCACGACCACGAAACCGCAGGGTGATCTTGCATTTATCGCCATCCGCCAGGAAGCGTTTGATGTTGCGCAGCTTGATGTTGTAGTCACCATCATCGGTGCCTGGGCGAAACTTAATTTCCTTAATCTCAATCACCGTCTGCTTGGCCTTCGCTTCAGCCGCCTTTTTTTGCTCTTGGTATTTGAACTTGCCGTAATCCATCAAACGACAGACCGGCGGAATCGCCGTGGCAGCAATTTCAACCAGATCAACATCCAGCTCACCCGCCATGCGCAGGGCTTCCATCAAGCTCACGACACCCATAGGTTCATTTTCAGGCCCTGAGAGACGGACTTCCGTGGCCATGATTTCACGGTTCAGGCGATGTTTGCGTTCTTCGCGTTGGCGGCGATCACGAGGTTCAGTAGCGATGGTTCAATCCTTCACAATTTTTGCCGCAAAAACGCGACTACAACCGTCCAGCACACGCGGACAATCTGTCATCCTGGCTAAAAATTAGTCTCAGACACCAGACTGGTGAGCGATGTCTTTCTTGATGATTTCAACGAACTCATCCACAGACATCACACCGAGGTCACGATTACCCCGGGCGCGCACTGCAACGGCACCGGCCGCCTTTTCCTTGTCGCCCGCGACCAGGATGTAAGGCAGCTTTTGCATTGAATGCTCTCGTATTTTATACGTAATTTTCTCGTTACGCATATCGGCCACCACTCTAAGCGCTTGATTTGGCAGCGATTTCTTCAATTTCTCAGCAATTTCACGACAGTAATCGGACTGCGCATCGGTGATATTGAGCACCGCCACCTGCACCGGTGCAAGCCAAGTCGGCAGCGCGCCAGCATGTTCTTCGATCAAAATTCCAATGAAACGCTCCAGGCTGCCGAGGATGGCGCGGTGCAACATGACCGGGCGATGGCGGGCACCATCTTCCCCCACGTACTCTGCATCCAAGCGCTCAGGCATGGAGAAATCCACCTGAATCGTGCCACACTGCCAATGACGACCAATCGCGTCTTTCAGCGTGTACTCAATCTTGGGGCCGTAAAAAGCACCCTCGCCTGGGGCGATTTCAAACTCGCAGCCGGAGGCCTCCAAGCTCTGCTGGAGCGCATGTTCCGCCTTGTCCCACACGTCATCAGAGCCAATGCGCTGCGCCGGGCGCGTGGCGACCTTGTAGATAATGTTTTTGAAACCGAAATCCGTGTAGGTCTTTTGCAGCAACGCGGTGAAGTTCACGCACTCGGCCAATATCTGGTCTTCGGTACAGAAGATGTGGCCGTCGTCTTGCGTGAAGCCTCGCACGCGCATGATGCCGTGCAAGCCGCCCGAGGGCTCGTTGCGGTGGCACTGCCCGAACTCGCCGTAACGCAGGGGCAAATCACGGTAGCTCTTGATGCCCTGCTTGAAGATCAAGATGTGTCCCGGGCAGTTCATCGGCTTGAGCGCGTATTCGCGCTTCTCGCTCTCCGTGGTGAACATGTTCTCGCGGTACTTGTCCCAGTGGCCGGTTTTCTCCCACAGCGTCTTGTCAATAACCTGCGGGCCTTTAACCTCCTGGTAACCGTTGTCACGGTACACCTGGCGCATGTACTGCTCCACGCCCTGCCACACCGTCCAGCCTTTGGGGTGCCAAAACACCAGGCCAGGGGCATGGTCGTCGATGTGAAACAGATCCAGCTCACGGCCCAGCTTGCGGTGATCCCGTTTCTCGGCTTCTTCGAGCTGGGTCAGGTAAAGCTGTAGCTCATCCTTGGTCGCCCACGCTGTGCCGTAGATACGCTGCAACATCTCGTTGCGATGATCACCACGCCAGTACGCGCCCGCCACCTTCATCAGCTTGAAGTGTTTGAGCTTGCCGGTGCTGGGCACGTGGGGGCCACGGCACAGGTCTTCAAATGCACCTTCGCGGTACAGGCTCACGTCCTCGTTGGCGGGAATGCTGGCGATGATCTCGGCCTTGTAGTGTTCACCCATACTTTTGAAGTAGGCCACGGCTTCATCACGCGGCAGAACGCGGCGCAGCACGGGTTCATCCTTGTTGGCCAGCTCCGCCATCTTCTTCTCAATCGCAACCAAGTCTTCGGGAGTGAACGGGCGTTTGTACGAAAAGTCGTAGAAGAAACCGTGTTCAATCACCGGGCCAATCGTGACCTGTGCATCAGGAAACAGCGCCTTGACCGCGTAGGCCAACAGGTGAGCTGTCGAGTGACGAATGACTTCCAAGCCATCGGCATCTTTGGCAGTGATGATGGCCAGTGCGCTGTCGGCAGTCATCAAGAAACTGGTGTCTACGACTTGGCCGTCCACCTTGCCCGCCAACGCTGCTTTAGCCAAGCCCGCCCCAATGGAGGCCGCTACATCGGCCACTGTCACTGGGCCTGAAAAGTCACGTTTAGAGCCGTCGGGAAGCGTGATTTGAATCATGGTGTCTGGTTGTTTGGGGAACGGGGGTGGATTTTACCGTGGCAAAAACTATGAAAAAACAACAACTTCGAGTGAAAAAATCACTTTTTAGCTATGAAATGCCATTTTTCTCCAGTAGCATGCGCTTACCAGTGGAGAAGCAGTTTTTCGCTGGCGATTAATCAACTTCAAAAAGGACAATCAATCATGGCAACTGCAAAAAAAGCTCCCGCTAAAAAAGTGCCCGCAAAGAAGGCCGCTCCCGCTAAAAAAGTAGCAGCACCTGCGAAAAAAGCAGCTCCTGCAAAGAAGGCCGCTTCGGCTAAAAAAGCGGCCCCTGCAAAGAAGGTCGCCGCCAAGAAAGCTGCTCCGGCCAAGAAAGTCGCTGCTAAAAAAGCGCCCGCCAAAAAGCGTACACCCAACGCAGCCTTCATGAAAGCCATGACGCCTAGCGCCGCTCTGGCCGCCGTGATCGGTAGCAAGCCAGTGCCACGCACCGAAGTGGTCAAGCAGCTGTGGGTTTACATCAAGAAAAACAAGCTGCAAGATGCCATCAACAAGCGCATGATCAACGCTGATGCCAAGCTGAAGGAAGTCTTCGCCAAGGCACAAGTGTCCATGTTCGAGATGGCTGGCCTGATCGGCAAGCACCTCAAGTAATCGGGTCACCCCGTTACGAAAAAGGCCGACTTCACAGTCGGCCTTTTTTCATTGCGCAGCTCGCGCATCAAGTCGCATGCGCCCGATCCAAAGCCGCCTGCGTGATCGCCGTCAAAGTGCCACGCGTTGTGATCACGTCTGGGTCCAGCATCACCTCAATCAAGGTCCCCTCTGGTCGCGCCAATGCCGCCAGCAATTCCAGCTCAAACTCCGCCGTGTGCGTGATGCGCACGCCTTTGTAGCCGTAGGCCCGGGCCAGCACCGAGAAATTGGGGTTTTGCAAACTCGAACCACTCACGTGCTGCGGGTACTCCCGCTCCTGGTGCATGCGGATGGTGCCGTACATGCCGTTATTCAGCAGCACGATGATGGTTTTAGCCCCATGCTGCACGGCAGTGGCCAACTCTTGCCCGTTCATCAAGAAGTCACCGTCGCCCGCCATGGTGAGCACCGTGCGCCCCGTTGTGATGGCCGCAGCAATACCAGCAGGCACGCCATAACCCATGGCCCCGTTGGTCGGAGCGAGCTGGGTTTTGAAGCCTTTTGCCAGCCCGTGGTGCTTGAAAAAACGGTGCACCCAGCTGGCGAAGTAGCCCGCGCCATTGGTCAACACAGCGTCGTCCGGCAAATGCTTCTTGAGGCTGGCCACGATGGCCGGCATATCAATGTCGCCAGGCAACTTCTGCGGCACCATGTTGGCCAGATAGTCCGCATTGCAGCCCTGCGCCCAGGCACCCCACACCATGCTAGGCGGTGCGACTATGGTTTCAAGTGAAATGGCAGCCGTATTCATGGTGGCATTGATCGCCAAATCGGCCTGATACACCCGATTCAGTTCCTCGGCGCTGGCGTGGATGTGCACCAGGGTTTGCTTGATGCGGGGCACCTCAAACAAGGTGTAGCCGCCGCTGGTCATCTCACCCAGGCGCGGGCCTATGGCCACAATCAAATCGCTCTCGCGCACGCGGGCCGCCAACTTGGGGTTGATGCCAATGCCAACATCTCCTGCGTACAGCGGGTGGTGGTTGTCAAACGTGTCCTGAAAGCGAAACGCATTGCCCACCGGCAACTGCCAGTTCTCGGCGAAGCGCTGCAAAGCCTGCGCGGCCTGCTGGCTCCAGCCGCCGCCACCTGCAATGACGAATGGACGCTCTGCTTTTAATAGCAGCTCACGCAGCTTTTGTAAGGATTCAGGCGCTGGACTGGCCTTGGCAGGCAGAACGCGCGGCAAGGCTGCCACCTCCACCGTGTGCGTCAGCATGTCCTCAGGCAGCACCAGCACTACCGGGCCGGGTCGGCCATTCAGGGCGGTGGCAAAGGCGCGTGCCACGTACTCGGGGATGCGCCGTGCATCGTCAATGCGCTCCACCCGCTTGGCCATGCCCTTGGTGTTGGGGCCGAAGAAGGTGCCGTAATCAACCTCCTGGAACGCCTCGCGGTCGCGCATGTCGCTGGCCACATCGCCCACAAACAAGACCATGGGCGTGGAATCCTGAAAGGCCGTGTGCACGCCAATCGACGCGTTGGTGGCCCCTGGCCCGCGTGTCACAAAACACACACCGGGTTGGCCGGTGAGCTTGCCATGCGCCTCGGCCATAAAGGCCGCGCCGCCCTCTTGCCGATTAATGATGAAGTTGATCTGCTCGCGGTAAGCATGAAAGCCGTCAAGCACCGCCAGGTAGCTCTCACCCGGCACGCCAAACGCATGGGTCACGCCCTGGGCCACGAGACATTCAACAAGAAGATGGCCAGCGATTTGAGATTTCATGGGAAAAATGTTAGTTAAATTTTGAAGGAGTAGCGACGAACGACGCTCTGGATTCCCGCCTTCGCGGGAATGACGAATATCAAGGTGGTCTTAATCAAGCGCCCGTGCGCTTACCCACCCCCAGCGCCGTCACCACACTCACCAACAAAACAAAGGCTGCGCCGTAAAAAACCCCGTTGTACCAGCCACGATCCATGAACGCGCCAAACAGCAGTGGCGACACGGCAAAGCCCACGTCAAAGCCCGAGTACACCGTGCCATAGACCCGGCCCGTTGCGCCCTTGGGCGTGGCCTTCTTCACCATCATGTCGCGTGACGGTGCACCTATGCCCGTGGCAAACCCGGTTGCAGCCAGCACGATCATGGTTCCGGTCGCGCCCAAAAGTCCCGTGCCGCACAGCGCCAGCATCAACGCGCCCACCGCCATGCACACGGCCACCACCGCATCGCTATTGGGCTTGCGTGCTGCCACAAAACCACCCACAAAAATCCCGAAAGCCGCGCACAACATATAGGCCGTCAACGTGACAGTCGCTGCATTCAAGCTAACGTCATGGACGGCTTTGAGAATCGACACCGCGTAGTTCTGTACCAGCGACAAGGTCATGGTGGAGAACATGAAAAAAGCAAAACACCACCACACCACGGGCCGCTTCAAAAAAGCCAAGTCATGCTCGCGCGCGCCCTCGCTCGGCTGGTGCACCAGCACCTCGGTGTGCAATTTGTCCCGCTGCACCACCAACAACACCAAAATAGCCACGTACATCAAGGCGGCAGCCAGGTAAGCATTGCGCCAACCCACCAAGCTGCCTACGCCCACCAAAAACACGGGTGCAGCGGCCCAACCCAAATTGCCCGTGAGGCCATGCATGCTGAAGGCATGGCCCAGACGCGAGGCCGATACGCGCTGGTTCAATATCGTGAAGTCCACCGGGTGAAACGGGCAATTGCCCAAACCCGCCAGCACGGCGACAAACATCAAATCGCCATAACCATTCGCTCGAGAGGCCGCAATGCAGGCCAACACAAAAATGCCGAACGAGGTGAACAGCACAGGCCGCGCGCCCAAGCGGTCCACCACAAAACCCGCACTTGCCTGCCCTACCCCGGAGACGATAAAAAACACCGAAGTCAACAAACCCAGCTCCGAAAAGCTCAGCCCAAACTCCTTCATGAACACGGGGAACAACAAAGGCAGCAGCAGGTGCGCAAAATGCGAACTGGCGTGCGCCAACCCCACCAGTCCAATAACACTGGCATCCTGCCGCAGGGCCACCTCAGTGGCAGGGGGGAATGAATTGAGGGTATCGGCTTGATTCATAGCGCAATCGTAGCCCATCAAGCCCTGCCTCGATGATCGGCCCTTGTGATAAAAAGGCCGAATCCGAAGTGCTGCGCCTGGTCGCGTAAGGGCCAGCTTGCAAGGCACGGATACAGTGCAGTCAACAAAGTGGTTTACGCCATTACATTGGAGCAGCTGTGACTCAGACCACGTCTAAAGTGCCGTTACAACAGGCACGTGAAAGCACTCCACACCGTGCAATTACACAGATGGCCTTTGATCTCTGGCAAGCCGACAAAAAACCGAGGCCCGAGGTGCTTTTGGTTTCTACAGGCTTGACCTCGTGGAAGATAAGCACTATTCGTCAAACAGGAGATTGTCATGAAAATAGACGGCGCTTGCCATTGCGGCAACATCTCATATGAAGCGGAAATTGATCCGAATACGGTGACGATATGCCACTGTACCGATTGTCAAACGCTTTCGGGGTCTGCCTTTCGCGTTTTGGTTCCAGCGAAAAGAGAAGGATTCAAATTGCTCACTGGCGAACCGAAGATCCACATAAAAGCGGGAGAAAGCGGGTGCAATCGTTCTGTCCTGATTGCGGTACGCCAATCTATTCTGCGGACGTGTCCGATCCCCAAGTGTTCAATATCCGGGTAGGCACAGCGAAGCAACGCGCCGAATTGCCACCGAAAACACAACTTTGGTATCGTTCGGCATTCGGCTGGGTCAAGAATTCAGAGCCAATGACGCACATTGATAAGCAAAACTTTTGAGCTACGACGGAGCCGCGATAAGCCTAACTGTAGGTGCAACGGACGCCTCTCAGTGCTGCTGGCCTGGGCGTTAAAACAGGCTAAAGTCCAATAAAATAGAGCACAACATGCTATTATTTCAATAGCAACTCCACGACCCACTCACCAATCGCCAACGAACTCGTCAGCCCCGGCGACTCGATGCCAAATAGGTTGACCAAGCCCGGCACGCCGTGCTCAGCAGGCCCCTGAATCACAAAGTCACTCGCGGCCTCATGCGGTGAGTTAATCTTGGGGCGGATGCCTGCATAGCCGGGTAGCAAGGCCCCGTCGGGCAGGGCTGGCCAGTATTTGCGCACCTCGGCATAAAAGACTTCGCCGCGCGCGGGCTGCACCACTAGGTCGTCTGGCGAATCGACCCATTGCACGTCGGGGCCAAACTTGGCTTGGCCGCCCAGGTCCACCGTGAGGTGCACGCCCAGGCCTGCGGCTTCGGGCACGGGGTAGATGAGGTGCTGAAACGGTGAGCGGCCTGACAGGGTGAAGTAGTTGCCTTTGCAGTAGTAGTCGGCGGGCACGTGGCGGGCATCCAGCCCTTCAATGCTGCGGGCCACAGCGGGGGCGTGCACGCCTGCGGCGTTGATGACGCTGTTGGCGAGGCATTGGGTGCCGTCTTGCATTTGGAGCATCAGGCCGTCCCCATCAACTTGATTCATCACCTGTGCGCGGGCCAGCGGGGCGTTGAGCACCACCATGCCGCCTGCGTGCTCCAGGTCACCCTGCAAGGCCAGCATGAGCGCGTGGCTGTCCACGATGCCGGTGCTGGGCGAGTGCAGCGCGGCCACGCAATGCAGGGCGGGCTCCAGGGCCACAGCTTGCTCACGGGTGAGCAAGACGAGGTCGCTCACGCCGTTGGCGGCGGCTTTGGCTTGGATGGCTTGCAGTTGGGCTTGCTGCGCTTCGCTGGTCGCCACGATGAGCTTGCCGCAGCGGCGATAGCCGATGCCGCGTGCCTCGCAATAGGCGTAAAGAAGTTGCCGCCCCTTCACGCACAGCCGCGCCTTGAGCGATCCCTGCGGGTAGTAGATGCCCGCGTGGATGACTTCGCTGTTGCGTGAGCTGGTCTGTGTGCCAATGGCGTCAGCCGCCTCCAGCACCATGACCTCGCGCCCCTGCAAAGCCAAGGCCCGCGCCACAGCTAGTCCCACCACGCCTGCGCCGATGACTACGCAATCTAGTTTCTCCATGAGGTTGTCCTTGTTTTTTTGGCTGTTCGCGTTGTTGCTTGAGGAGGCTCCAACCTTTGAGAATACCCACAGCAGTTGCGGGCGTATACCGGTTGCCACGTTCGCCGCATTGAATCGCCAGTTAACTGGCGATTCAATGCAAGTGAGCAAGACTGATCCATGGATCAGTTAATTTTGCAATCCTCGGACTTCTGGAATTTAGATTGGTACGGGGATTGGGGGCAGGTCACCTGGAACCGACTCTGTCTAGCCCGCTGCATAAGTCTGGCGCAATGCGCGGTGCAGTATTTTCCCAGTGGCAGTACGGGGCATCTGCTCGTCTGCAATGAAGTCAAACGTCGTGGGACATTTGAAGGCCGCCAGCCGCTCGCGGCACCACGCGCGCAGTTCGTCGTGAGACAGCGAGTGACCGTTGTGTGGCACAACGATGGCTTTTGCGGTTTCACCCCATTTGTCGTGGGGTACACCGATCACGGCCACATCGCGTACTTTGGGGTGCTGGCTGAGCACGGCTTCAACTTCTGAGGGGTAGATGTTCTCGCCGCCACTGATGATCATGTTGCTTTTGCGGTCGACCAGCCAGATGTAGCCGTCTTCGTCTCGCCGCGCCATATCGCCCACCGAGCACCAGTTGCCATCCAGCGCTTCCGAAGTTTTTCCGGGGTTCTTCCAATAACCGTCAAACATATAGGCGGTGCGTGAGTAAAGTTCTCCCACTTGGCCGTCGGCAACCTCTTGCCGCTGCTCGTCGAGCAGGCGAATTGCGCCGCTGCAGGCCCATTCGCGCCCCACAGAGCCAAGCTTGCGCAGTTGCTCGTCGGGCCGCAGCAAGGTGACCCAACCTGCCTCGGTGGAGCCGTACAGCTCATACAGTTGGCCGTTGGGAAACAGTTCCAGGATGCCGCGCTTGGTTTCTTGCCGTGCGGGCGCCGATGAGATCATCAGCTTGCCCACTGCACTCAGGTCAAAACGACGCTTGATGTCCTCAGGTAGCGCCAAAAGCATGATGTAGTGGGTGGGCACCAGCGATGTGAACGTCACCCGGTCTTCGGCCAAGGTTTGCAGCAGGGCCTGTGCATCAAAACTGGGCCGGTCGTCAATGATGATGGTGCCGCCCATGTGCACAAACGTGGAGCCAAAGTAAAGCGAGTTGGCGTGGCACAGAGGCATGACCAGCAGCGCCGTGTCTTCAGGCGTAAAGCCCATCTCCAACGCCGTGGCCACGGCTATCAGGGCATTGCCACCGTGGCTGCGGATGGCGCCCTTGGGGCGCCCGGTGGTGCCCGAGGTGTACATCAGCGCACACGTGTCGTCGGCACTGACTGCAACTGGTGCAAGGCCCGGATCGGCCTGTGCCATCAGGCTTTCGTAGGCTGTCCAACCCGTGGGCGGTGTGTCGTCAAGGCAAACCCAGCGCTCCGTACTCAAACTGAGTTGGCTGCGAATGCCGTCGAGCGTGGTGCAGAACTGCGGCCCTGCAATTACCGCTGCAACCTCAGCATGGTCGAGGATGTAGGCCATTTCTGGCCCGGTGAGACGAAAATTCAGCGGCACGACGACCAAACCAGCGCGTGCCATGGCGGCGTAAATTTCCATCCATTCCAGGCAGTTGTAGGCGATAACGCCAACGCGATCACCTTTGGCCAGCCCCAGGCCACGCAGTGCGGCAGCGAGCCGGGTCGCACGCTCGTCCCAGGCGCGGTAGGTCAGTTGCCGCCGAGAGTCACGCACGGCCAATTTGTTGGGGCGCAGGCGCGCATGTGTGGCGACGGCATCGGACAGTGTGAGCAAAGTTGTCATGCTGTGTTCCTGGCAAAAATAAAACAGGGAAGGGGGTTGATTTTTCAGTATTCTGAATTCAGAATTCAATTTTAGTCAAGTCTCGTTTGCATCAATCGATACCCATCACCGGAGAAACTCATGTCCCCACCGCCCATTGGCGAGCAGTCCGCTGCTGCCGTTATTGCCCGTTATTTGAAGGCGCGCGGCGTGCGCCGTGTCTACGGCCTGTGTGGTGGGCACATCATGCCGATCTGGATGCGCCTGGACGCTGAGGGCATCCGCATCGTGGACGTGCGCGACGAACGCGCAGCCGTCTACATGGCTCACGCCGAGGCGCAGCTCACAGGTGGCCTTGGCGTGGCGCTCGTCACTGCCGGGCCGGGTGTGACCAACGCCATGACGGGTATTGCCAACGCCCACGTTGCGCGCGCATCGGTGCTGGTCCTGTCAGGCTTGCCGCCTACGGCCCAAGAAAACCGGGGTGCTCTGCAAGACATCGTTCACACCGAGCTGGTGCGCAGCCTGACCCGCTACGCCCGAACTGTGCGGCATCCCGACCTGGTACTGCAAGAGTTGGCCGAAGCAACAGCGCGCGCCTTGGGCGAGGCCGGGGAGCCGGGCCCGGTGTATCTGGACTTCCCGGTAGACACCCTGCGCGCCAACGTTTCCCCCGCAGTGCAACTATCCGAGTGCTTTGAACCCCCAGCACTCTCGCCGATTCCGCCCGCGCCAGAAGCCGTGCAGGTGGCAGTGCACAAGTTGTGGGCAGCCAAGCACGTGCTGTTTATTTCGGGACGCGGCGCTAGCGGGGCTGGGCCAGCGCTGAGCGCTTTGCTCAAGCGGCTCAATGCCGCCTACCTTGATACCGGCGAAAGCCGTGGCTTGATCGAGGATGACCACCCCAGCGTCGTGGCTGCCATGCGGGGCAGCGTCATGGGCCAGGCTGATCTGGTCGTCACGGTGGGCCGCAGGCTCGACTTTCAACTGGCGTATGGTTCGCCCGCCGTATTCGGCAAGGCCGAGTTTGTGCGCATTGCCGATTGCGCTGCTGAACTGCGCGACAACCGGCGCGGTGCCGTCGAACTCTTTGCCAATCCCGCGCTGGCCTTGCAAGCCATTCTGGATGCCGCACCGGACACTGCGCCGGCCAGTGACCCGTCCTGGCTCACTGGCCTGCATCAGCAGCACCAGCAGCGCTCCGCCAAACTGGTTGGCGCGATGCGCGAAGCGCCTGCGGGCAGTGATGGCCGCATGCACCCCAACCGTGTGCTGGCAGCCTTGCGCGACGCTCTGCCCAAAGACGCGATTGTGGTGGCCGATGGTGGCGACTTCTTGAGCTTTGCCCGGGTGGGGTTGCCTGCCCAAACCTACCTTGACCCTGGCTCACTGGGGTGCATTGGCGTGGGCACCCCCTTCGGCATTGCGGCCAGTCTGGCCTGCCCGGATCGGGTCGTGGTGGTGGCAACTGGTGATGGTGCTTTTGGCTTTAACGCCATGGAAATCGATACCGCTGTGCGCCACAAGGCACCTGTTCTGGTGGTGGTAGCCAACAACGGGTCGTGGGCCATTGAAGTACGCGACCAGCAAGAAACCCACGGCAAAGTCGTTGGAACCCACTTGCAGTTTGCCGACCATGCCGCCATGGCGCGCGCCTTCGGCATGCATGCCGAGCGTGTGACATCACCCGATGAATTGCCCGCAGCCATCGAACGCGCAATGGCCAACCGCCCGGCTTTGCTGGATGTTGTCGTCACCCCGCAAGCCGCGTCGTCTGACGCCAAATCCGGCTTGGCGTGGGTGCCCGATCTTCAAGCGCTGGCAGCCTGGGACGATGCGGAGCGCAGCTGGCGCGCGGGGCAATGAGTCCATCGCCAGTACGCTGCAAGTACCATCCCAGCCCATGAAAACACTACAAGTTGGCCCCAGTCTGGTGGAACAGGTTCACAAAGCCATCCTCGCGGAAATTGCGGGTGGCCGTCTGCCGCCTGGTGCACGGATCATTCAGGAGCAACTGGCCCGGGAACTTGGCGTGTCACGGCAGCCGGTGCAGCAGGCGCTGACCTTGCTGCGCAAAGGGGGTGTGCTCAGTGACGCGCCAGGCCGGGGTTTGCAGGTCGCACCGCTCGATCTCGACCATGTTCGTCACATGTATGAAGTGCGGGCGGTCATTGAAGGTCTGGCCTTTCGCAATGCGGCCAAAAACAACCCGGCTGAAGTGGGCAGGCGTGGGCCTGCTTTGATCCGCGCAGGGCGCAAGGCGGTAGCTGACCAATCGATTGCCGCCATGATTGCGGCCGACATGGCCTTGCATAATTTCATTTACACGCAGTCGGGCAACCCGCTGCTGGCCCCATCGATGGAGACCCACTGGACGCAGACCCAGCGCGTGATGGGCGAAGTACTGATGCGCGACGACAAACCCAGGGACATCTGGAACCAACATGAGGAAATGCTGGGCGCGGTGGCCGCTGGCGATGGTTCGAAGGCAGAAAAGTTGGCACGACAGCACATCCTTGAGGCGGCGGATTTCATGATCCTGCGCCTTCAAGCAGAGCGGGCATTGGCGAATTGATTTTGTTGGATTTATTTTTACAGCAATGCATGTTTCCTCGATGCGACCCCGGGGCTATGTGCCCGAAGGCATTGAGGTCACGTTTGCACCAGCGCAGGAGGGCGAAGCCAAGGCCCGCGCCAAGGCCCGCGCCACGGCCAGGCCCACTAACGTCTGCACCTATCACCACGCAATCTAGTCTTTCCATGGAACTGTCCTTGTTTTTTGTCTGTCAGTGTTTGTCGATAGGTGAATTTTCACTTACGTCTGTGGGGAGTGGGTGGTTTGGTTTTGTAGCTTCGCCACGCCAGCTTGGTTGGCACGGCTGGTCAAGGTGTGGGCGTGCAACGGGGCAGAGAGGAAGTCCCAAACCCAGCTCGCAGACGTACCGAGTGGCTGGGGAGGGGCGTAGCGGCCATTCGCGCGTGCCTCAAAATTTTCCGAGTTTCAACGGTGGTGACGACATCATGTCGGCGCACTACAAACCATCCTGCGCGAGCGTGCCGCGAAGAACAGCCCCGGACACTCGGTGCGTTCGCCCACCAAAGAAGAACTGACACGGCGGTTCACAAAAGCTCAGAACGAGCTTGATAAACTGACGCCACCATGACCCAACACACCCCCACCCCCGGCAAAGCCCCGCTGCTCACCTACAAGCTGCAGCCCTCCACCCCCACCCTCAAACTCCCAGAAAACAGTTGCGACACCCACGTCCACATCTTCGGCCCCGGTGCGCGCTTCCCCTACGCGGCAGACCGCACCTGGACGCCCGTTGATGCGTCCAAAGAAACGCTGTTTGCGATGCACCGCCAGATGGGCATCAGCCGCTGCGTCATCGTGCAATCGCTCATCCATGGCTTTGACAACCGCGTGGTGGAAGACGCCATTGAGACCAGCGAACGCCGCTTCCTGGGCGTGGCGCTGGTGCCGGTGAATGTGGCGGATTCGGAGTTGCGCCGTCTGGCCGATGCGGGCTTCAAAGGCGTGCGCTTTCACTTCATGAACCAGTCGATGGTGGACAACACCATGGACGACATTTTGGCGCTAACCCATCGGCTCAAGCCCTTGGGCTTGCACCTGCAAGTGCACTTTGAGAGCAGCATGATTCACCACCTGGCCGGGCCGCTCGCGCGCAGCGCCGTGCCGGTGGTGATTGACCACATGGGCCGCGTGGATGCGGCACTGGGCGCAGAGCACGCTGACTTTGCCGCGCTGCATGACCTGCTTAAGAACCCGCAGTTCTGGGTCAAGGTCAGCGGCATTGACCGCATTGACCCCAACCCACCTTACCCCCACGGCGTGCCCCTGGCCCGCCTGCTGCTGGAGAGCTACCCCGACCGCTGCGTGTGGGGCACCGACTGGCCACACCCCAACCACACCCACGTACCGGATGACGGCGTGCTGGTGGATGCACTGGCCCGCATTGCCACCACACCTGCGCGGCTGGCGCAATTGATGGTCACCAACCCGCAGCATCTCTACGGGTTTACCGCGTAGATTTTTTACTAGCTTTCCTCTCAAAATCAGCACCTATGAGCGCTCAGTTACTAACCCCAATCTCCTCTCCCATCACCTCACCTACTCTGTCACTTAAGCCCGGACGGCTGGCGGGCAAAGTGGCATTGATTACCGGTGCAGGCTCGGTCGGCCCCGGCTGGGGCAATGGCCGTGCCATTGCGGTGCGCTTTGCACAAGAAGGCGCTTCGATTTTTGGTGTGGACCGGGACATGGAGCGCATGGCAGAAACGGCGCGTTTGGTGACAGAGGCCGGTGGAAGCTTTGTGGCGGCGAGCTGCGACGTCACCAGCAGCGCAGAAATTGCCACCGTGGTAACCCGTTGCATGGCCGAGCTGGGCCGCATCGACATCCTCGTCAACAACGTGGGGGGCTCGGCCAAGGGTGGGCCGGTGGAGATGAGCGAAGAGGTGTGGGACGCGCAGATCGACCACAACCTCAAAAGCGTCTTCCTCTCCTGCAAACACGTTCTGCCGCACATGGTGACCCAGGGCAGCGGCGCGATAGTCAACATCGCCTCCACTTCGGGCCTGCGCTGGACCGGCGCGGCGCAAATTGCCTATGCAGCCACCAAGGCCGGGGTGATTCAGTTCTCGCGCGTGCTGGCGGTGCAATACGCCAAACAGGGCATCCGCGTCAACACCGTGGTGCCGGGGCAGTTGCACACGCCCATGGTAGAGGT
>JANPNG010000357.1:0-2660 GCA_031427355.1 Hylemonella sp. | reverse complement strand
GCTCACACCGCTGATGGAGTCACGTCAGCGAGAAGGGCGCGTGCGTGAATGCCACGGGGACCTGCATCTGGCCAACCTCGTTTTGATCGATCAACGCGTGAGGATGTTTGATGGCATCGAGTTCAACGAAGACCTGCGCTGGATCGACGTGACCAGCGAGATCGCCTTCACCTATATGGACCTGCTCGCCCACGCTCAGCCGGGGCTGGCCGACTGGTTTGTGAATGAAGTCTTGAGCCGCAATGGCGACTACGAGGCGGCCTTGCTGTTGCGCTTTTATTCGGTGTACCGGGCGCTGGTGCGTGCCCATGTGGCGGCGATTCGCGCGCAGCAAACCCAGGCAACTGACGACAGCGAGGCCGAAGCCCAGATCGAAGCTTATGTCGCATTGGCAGAGCGCCTGAGTGCACCACCGACGGTGCGACTGTTGATCACGCACGGCTTGTCGGGTTGCGGCAAGACGATGGCCACCAGCAGGCTGCTGCAAAGTGATGGTGAAGCGTCCACCCTGCGCTTGCGCGCGGATGTGGAGCGCAAGCGCCTGTATGGCCTGGCCAGCACGGCGCGCAGTAGTCCGTCCGTCAACGCTGCGCTCTACACGCCCGCCGCCCACGCCCGCACCTATGGCCGCCTGCTTGCGTTGGCCGAGTGCTTGCTGCGCGCGGGCTGGTCAGTCATCGTGGACGCCACCGTCCTCAAGCGTGCCGACCGCGACGCCTTTGCCGCGCTGGCCCGAGAGACCGAGGCGAACTTCGCCATCCTGGCCCCGCAGGCTACGCCAGAGCAGCTGCGCGAACGCATCCTGGCACGTAGCGCTGCGGGCCAGGATGCGTCCGAGGCCACACTGGACGTGCTGGCTCAGCAGATGCGTGTCATTGAGCCGCTGGCGGCGGACGAGGGACCGGTGATTCGGCAGGCTTAGGCTTTGCGCCCCCACCGGTACTCAATCTCCCCCACAATGCCGCGCCGGAACACCAGCACACAGACGATAAAAGTCAGGCCCATGATGATGGTGACCCAGGAGCCGAGGTTGGCCAAATAGTTTTGCATGGTGATGACGATGGTGGCCCCCAGGGCTGGGCCGAGGATGGTGCCCATGCCGCCCAGCAGGGTCATCAGCACCACTTCGCCGGACATCTGCCAGCTCACGTCGGTCAGCGTGGCCAGGCCCAACGCCAGCGACTTGGCAGCCCCGGCCAAACCCGCTAACGTGGCCGAGAGGACGAAGGCCACCAGTTTGTAGCGGTCCACGTCGTAGCCCAGGGACAGGGCGCGGGGTTCGTTTTCGCGGATCGACTTCAGCACCTGGCCAAAGGGCGAATGGATGGTGCGATGGATGAGCGCAAAACCCGCCAAAAAGAGGGCCAGGACAAAGTAGTACATGACCTGGTCGTTGGCCAGATCCAGCACGCCAAACAGCTTGCCGCGCGGGATGCTCTGGATGCCGTCTTCGGCAAAGGTGAAGGGGGCTTGCACGCAAAAGAAATAAATCATCTGCGACAAGGCCAGCGTGACCATGGCGAAGTAAATGCCTTGGCGGCGCACCGCCAGCCAGCCCACCAGAACGCCCGTGACCGTGGCGCTCAAGGTCCCCAGCAGCACGGCCACCTCAGGCGTCAAGCCCCAGACCTTGGCGGCGTGCCCGCAGACGTAGGCCGCCAGACCAAAAAACATGGCGTGCCCAAACGAGAGCAGCCCGGTAAAGCCGATCAACAGGTTGAAGGCACTGGCGAACAGCGCAAAACACAGGCAGCTCATCAAGAAGATGGGGTAGCCCACAAACGGGGCCAGCAGCAGGCCCACTAACAACAGGCCGTACAAGAGGATTGATTTTTTCATTATTTCTCCCGGCCAAACAAACCGGCGGGGCGCACCAGCAGCACGATGGCCATGATGATGAAGACCACCGTGGTGGAGGCCTCGGCGTAAAACACTTTGGTCAGGCCTTCAACCAGGCCCAGAGCCAGACCGGTGAGGATGGAGCCCATGATCGAGCCCATGCCGCCGATGACCACCACGGCAAACACCACGATGATGATGTTGGAGCCCATCAAGGGGCTGACCTGGTAAATCGGCGCGGCCATCACACCGGCCAGACCTGCCAGGCCGACGCCAAAGGCATAGGTCAGCGTGACCATGAGCGGCACGTTGATACCAAAGGCTTTGACCATGTTGGGGTTCTCAGTGCCTGCACGCAGGTAGGCCCCGAGCTTTGTTTTCTCGATCACAAACCAGGTCAGCAGGCAGATGACCAGGGACACCAGCACTACCCAGGCGCGGTACTTGGGCAGCATCATGAACCCAAGGTCGAAGACGCCTCGAAACAGCGAGGGCAACTCGTAGGGCAAGCCGGACGAGCCGTAAAACTCGCGGAACACGCCTTCAAACACCAGGGCCAGGCCAAAGGTGAGCAACAGGCCGTAGAGGTGGTCGAGCTGGTGCAGCCAGCGCAGCATGGTTTTCTCGATCACGACGCCAATCAGGCCCACGCCCAGGGGCGCGAGGATCAGCGCAAACCAGTAGTTGATGCCTGCGTAATTGAGCAGCATCCACGCAAAAAAAGCGCCCACCATATAGAGCGCGCCGTGGGCGAAGTTGACGATGTTGAGCATGCCGAAGATCACGGCCAAGCCCAGCGACAACAGCGCGTAAAAAGAGCC
>JANPNG010000356.1:0-6581 GCA_031427355.1 Hylemonella sp. | reverse complement strand
GGGCGCGCGCTGGACCCGGCCAAGTACTTCATCATTTGCACCGATGCGATTGGCAATGGTCTCAGCACCTCGCCGTCCAACAGCGCCACGCAGCCGCGCATGCAGTTCCCTAAATTCAATATGCGCGACATGGTGAATTCGCAGCAGCGCCTGCTTACTGAGAAATTCGGCATCAAGAAACTGGTCACCGTGATCGGCGCGTCCATGGGCGGTATGCAGGCGCTGCAATGGGCGGCCAGTTACCCGGCCATGATGGACAGCGTGGTGCCCATCATCCCGCTGGGTCGCACCCCGGCCTGGACCACGGGCGTGCTGGAGATGCTGCGCCAAAGCATCATGGCCGACCCGCGCTGGCTGGGCGGCAACTACGCCGCTAGCGCGCCGCCCGAGCAGGGCATGCGGTTGTGGGCCGGTTGGCTCTCGGGCGTGATCGTGCGCACGCCGGGTTACCAAGAGTCGCTCTACCCCAACGCGCAAGACGTCATCGCCTACCTCAAGGGCGGGCAAGATGCGGGCTGGCGGCGCATGGACGCGGTAGACTGGGTCTATCAAAGCTGGGCCTACGACCAGCACAACCTGGGCAACACGCCCGGCTTTAACGGCGACTACCACCGCGCTTTGAAAGCCATCAAAGCCAAGACCTTGATCCTGGCGGGCACGGGTGATTTGCTCAACCCCGAGGTCGAGGCGCAGGAGGCCGCGCATTACATCGCTGACGTGCGCTACGTGGCCATCAACCCGCAGCGCCCCATGGGCCATGTGTCGGGGGCGGGTATCAGCGCGCCTGAAAATGAGGTGCAGAACCGGGAGGTCGGCGCGTTTCTGGATGGGGTGACTGAGCGCGGGCGCAAGCTGCAATAGTCGCCACGCGGCGGGTAGGGATCAGGTCTGAAAGAATTGGCCTGGCCGTTCAGGCGTAAGTCACCCACCCCGCGTGCTCGGGCTGGCTCAGGTGCGGCAAGGTGTTGTAGCTCAGTAGGGTGTGGCGTTTGGGGTTGAAGTTGAACTCGGTCACCGCGCTGTTGCGGATGCGCAGGTTGAGTTCGATGGTGGCCTCGGGCGCCAGCCCCAGCACATGACCGACAGTCATGGCAATCGGCCCACCACTGGAGACCAGCAGCACCGCGCCCTCGTGGTTTGTGCGGACGTGATCCAGCGCGCCGGTCACACCCGCTAAAAATTCGGCGTAGGGCGGCATGCCCTGGGGGTGCGTCTGCCCCTTCATCCATTGCAACAAGCCATCGCGCAGCAGGCGAAAGTGGTGGCGGTACAGCTCGGGGGTGTCGGGTTTGGCGAGTGGCTGCGGGTGGATGGTTTTGATGACGGCTTCGCTGTCATATTCGTTCAGACCCGGCCACAGCGTACTGGCGCTGTCGTCGATCCCCATGCCCTGCGCAATGCCTGCCCAGGTTTGCTTTTGACGTTGCAATGTGCCGGTGAGCACGGCGTCAAACACCAGGCCTTGGGCGCGCCAGTGCTCACCCAGGCGCAGGCTTTGCTGGTGGCCGAGGACACTGAGTTGATCGTAATTCTCAGCACCAAACGAGGCCTGGCCGTGGCGCACCAAATAGAGGGTTCCCATGCGAAATTTATGCTTAAAAGTGTCTGTAGGCCATATGAAATGTGCGTAAACAGCTATCGATTTGTGAGCGACTTAGAGCGTCACATACCCCTCGATGCAGCTCACCACCGCGCCGCCGATCCAGACCTGGCCACTGGCGTCGCGCTCAATGTGCACGCGCCCGGCGCGCTCTAGGCAAGTGCCTTGGGCGGCCAAATAGCGCTCGGGCATCAAGCCGTCAGCGATGAGCCACTGGGCCAGGCTGGCGTTGAGGCTGCCGGTGACCGGGTCTTCGTCGATGCCTGACGGGGCGGCAAAGGCGCGCACTTCAAGATCGGGGGCCGGGTGGATGGGCTGGTCGTTTTTGTGATCGACAAATGCGCGGGCTTCCTGGCTGGATCGCGCTATCAAAACGGGAGCTGCTTGTGCAGTATCTGCGGCGGCTACGCCGACTTTTTGACCTAAATTCTTGAGCGCCGCATGGTCCGGTGTCAAACCCAGCACGGTGTCCATGTTGTCGAGCAAGAGGCCTAGCCAGACCGGCCCGGTGTCCAGTAATTGCGCGGCTTTCAGCTGATGCGCTTGCAGGCCCAGTGCGGCGAGTACCTGAGTCAGCCTCTCGGCAGAGGGTGCGCTGCGCTTGAGCGGCGGCGCGGCAAAGGCCAGCCGTGCGCCCTGGTGGCGAATGCGCACCAGGCCGACTTGACACTCTTGCACGATGACTTCGCTGGATTGGGGTGCGCCCCCGGCCGCTAGCCACGCATGGCAGGTGCCCAGCGTGGGGTGGCCGGCAAAGGGCAGCTCGGTCGTTGGGGTGAAGATGCGCACGCGGTAATCGGCCTCGGGGTGGGTGGGCGGCAGTACGAAGGTGGTTTCTGATAAGTGCGTCCAACGCGCGAAACTTTGCATTTGTTCGTCACTCAGGCCCGTGCCGTCCAGCACCACGGCGAGTGGGTTGCCCAGGTAGGGCGTGGCGGTGAAGACGTCCACTTGTTTGAAGGGACGCAGCCGGGTGGCTGATGTCGATGAGTGCATACGCGCGACTTTACGCGAAGCGGCTATTTCAGCCCAGATAGTTGAAAAGCGACAAGCGCTGCACTTGGGCGTAGGTTTTGAGTGCGGCGTCGTAGCCGGTTTGCTGGTTCTGGAAGTCCGAGATGCCTTTCACCATGTCCATGTCTTCGGCCCGTGAACGATCGGCAGCCAGTTGTTGCGTTTTGCTTTGCTGGTTTTTGTCAATGGTGTCGGCCCGGTTGAGCAGGTCGCCTGCAATGCCGCGTGCCGACTGGATGCGGCTCATGCCCGCGTCGATCTGGGTCAGCGCCAGCGTGGTGGCCTGGGTGATTAGATGACCGGGGGCGGTGGCATTGTTGATACTGTTGATGGCGCTGTCCAGGATGTTGAAGAGGTCGGTTCGGGTGCTGGGGGCGAATTGCACGGTGTCGCCGTTGGCCGGTACGCCATGCGCCGTGAACGACAGGCCGTCAAAACTAATCGCCTTGCCATTGACATAGGGTTGGGCTGTGGCGACGGTGGTTGCGCTGGTGGTGTCAGTCACGTTGTAGGTGGTCACACCCGCCGCCACCTGGAAGCTCACCGTGTAGTTGTGGCCGGTCACCGCCACCGGGTTGAGCACCTGGCCCACGTCGGTCCAAGCCGTTCCGGTATTGGCCTTGCCCGGCCCCACGGTGAACACGCCGTTGCCCGTGGGCACGTCCATCCACACGGCTTGCCCATCCATCAGGCTGGGGATGGACACGGCCGTGCTGGCGCGCTGTCCGGAAATGCCGTTGAAGACCACGCCACTGACGACGTCAGTAAAGGGCGCGCCCGCACTGCCCAGGCCACCAAACAGAGGAGAGCCATTGCTGTCTTGCTTGTTGGCATAGCTAAACAACTGGTCACGCAGGCCGGTGATTTGCTGGGCGATGCTGCTGCGGTTGGTGGGGCTTAAGGCCGGGTTGCCTGCGCTGATGACAAGATCACGCAAGGTTTGCAGAGCAGCGGTGGCGTCGCCCAGGGTGCTCTCGGCGGTGGCGACGGCATTGCGCTGTAAACCCAGGGCGCGCTGCTCGGTTTGCACCCGGGTTGAGCGGGTGAAGGCCCGCTCGGCTTGGGCGGCCCCGGCGGGGTCGTCGCTGGCGTGCAAGACTTTTTTGCCAGCAGATAACTTTTCTTGCAGATCCGCCAGGCCCGCCTGACGGCTGCTCAGCTTGACCAGCGTGTTGTCAAAGAGGTTGGCACTGCCCATTCGCATGTTCATGTGACGGTCCTTTCAGCGAGCATCATCAGCGGCCCAGGTTCTGCATCAGGGTATCGAAAATGCTTTGCGAGATTTGCAGCATCTTGCCCGCCGCTTGGTAGGCCTGCTGGAATTGCAGCAACTTGGCGGCTTCTTCGTCCAGGTTCACGCCCGACACGCTGGTGCGATCGGTTTCAATCTGGGTGGCGATGTTGGTGGATACCGTCATGGTGGTCTTGGCACTTTGCACCCGTGTGCCAATGCTGGCCATCAGGCTGGCGTAGCCATCGGTCAAGGGGCCGCCGTCAAACAGGGCGAGGTCACGCAAGTCCATCATGGCCTGAGCATTGCCCGCGTCTAGCGTTGGGTAGGCATTGGGCTGCACCGTGTAGCTGTCCCCCGTTTGAGGCACGCCCTTGAGCGTGAGCGACCAGCCTGTTAACGGCGCCGCCGTGCTGTATTCAATCGGCTGACTCGGCGTGTAGGCATAGACGGTGGCGCCGGTGTCTGAGCGGGTGTAGCTGCCCGGCCCGGTGAAACTCAGTGTGACGGACGGCGGTGCGGGTTGCGTGCGCGTGGCCAGACCGGCCAGCGCCAGGGTTCCCGCATTGCCGGCGCCTGAACGCGCGGCCACCGGGCTGGCCATGGCCAGCCCGCGTGGCGAAGAAAAAGCGGTGACCATGCTGGGGGCTGCAGCGCTGAACGGGGTGATCAAAAATCGGTCGCCCCCCGTGGCAGCCACAGCGCTTTTCTGGATGTCCAAGCCGTCGATCTTGACGGGGTTGCTCACGCCAAAATCAAAAGCCGTCACCACACCGTCTGACAGGCGGGTGATGCTGCCGGTGGTGATGGTGCTGAAGCTGAGTTCGTAATTGGAGGCCACCAGAGAGGGTGCGCCCGAGCTGGGGCTGGTCTGCACCCCTACGCTGAGCGTGGTGCCGGGCAAGGCGTTGGTGCTGGACGGGTAGCCATTGGGGATGGGCTTGAGGTTGAACAGCGGTGTGCCAGGGTTGCCATTGAGGTCCAGCCCCAAAGCCTGCTGCTCGTTCATCTTGGTGCCGATGGCCAGGGCCATGCGCCCTAGCAGGTTGCCCGCCTCCACCAGATCGCTGTTTTGAAAGCGCAGCAGACCGACCATTTCGCCGCCGCCCAACTGGGCCGCAGCGAGGTTTTGAGGAACTCCACTGACCGTCACCATCAGCTGGCTTTTGGCTGGGTCGTTGAACTCATCGGTGCCGATTTTCAAGGGCGAAACGGTTGTGCCGAGTACCAGAGGCTGGCTGCCGCTCAGGAATAGGCCAATGCTGCCATCGTCCGCGGGAATGGACTTGGTCTGAATGTAGTGGTTGAGTTGACTGATCAACTGGTCACGCTGATCGAGCAGGTCGTTCGGGCTGTGACCGCTGCCCAGCGCTTTGGTGATCTGGTCATTGGCGGAAGCAATTTGCACCGCCAGGTTATTGACGGCGCTGACATCGGTCTTGAGTTGTGCCGTCACGCCCAGCTTCAGGTCATTGAGCTGGCTGGCCGCTGCCTGCAAACGTGAAGCCGTTTCGTCGGCCTGGGTCAATACGACCGAGCGAGCCGTCATGTCGGACGGTGCATTGCTCACGTCCGAAAAGGCATTGAGCATATTGCTGATGGACGCACCCAGTCCGTCAGGGCCACCCTGGAAAATATTTTCGAGTTGACTCAGGTTGTTGTAGCGAGCCGTGTCGCCTGCCGCGATTGACTTTGACAGGGCGGCCTGCTGGGTCAGGAAATCGCTGTAGTTGCGTTGTACCGTGGCGACTTCAACGCCTTTGCCGTAATAGCCACTGCCGGTGAATTGGCCCGCCACGCTTTTGAGCACCACGGACTGGCGCGAATAGCCGGGCGTGTTGACGTTGGCAATGTTGTTGCCCACCGTTTGCAGGGCGCTCTGGTTGGCCAGCAGGGCGCGTACGCCGATATTCATGATGTCTGCCACGGGCGCTCCCTTCAGCTCTGTGCGCGCTGCATTTGCAGCGTGGTATTGATGGCCCGGCTGAGCTTGGCAGCGTAGTCGGGGTCGGTGGCGTAACCTGCGCTTTGCAAGCTGTTGGCGTAGCCCTGAACCGAGCCGGTTTGCTGTCGCGCCTGCGCGTAGCGCGGGCTTTGCGAGATCAGTTTCGAGAAGTCACGAAACGAGTCTTCATACGAATCGTAGGCGCGGAATTTGGCGACCGTTTTTTGCGGTTCTCCGTTCACGTACTCGGTGGTTACCACCTGCGCGACGCGACCCGTCCAACTGGGCGTGGCCTTGATGCCAAACAGGTTGAACGAGGGGCTGCCATCGGGCAGCTTGATTTCACGCTGGCCCCAGCCGCTCTCGTGCCCGGCCTGGCCAATCATGAAGCTGGCCGGGATGCCGCTGCTCTGCGCAACCCGGGTGGCGGCATCGCTGTGGCGCGAAACGAAACCGCTTTGGCCGAGGTGGGTTGTTGTTGCCGCTGGTGCGATGGGGTTTGAAGGGCTCGTCGGGAGCTGACCTGTTGTTTGCGCTTCAGCATTTTTCGCCCCCAGCATCTGGCGCGTCAATTGTTGGGCAATCATGTCGGCCAGCCCACCGGGTTGGCCCGACATTTGCACGGCGAACTGCTGGTCGAGCAAGTCCGCGCCCAGGTCGCCCTGTGCGTTGTCCATCAAGCCCGACTTCATGGTGGCTTCGCGCATGCTCTTGAGCAGCTCGCGCATGAACAGGGCTTCAAACTGTTTGGCGGTTTCCTTGATGGCGGCAGGGGTGTTTTGACCGGCTTG
>JANPNG010000355.1:0-11653 GCA_031427355.1 Hylemonella sp. | reverse complement strand
CGATGACGGCCAGCATTCTTTCCAACGGGCGCGTGTATGGCGCGTTCGGTATGGCGGGGGGGCAGCCCGGTCAGGTCGGTATCAACCGCGTGCTGCGCAGCGACGGCAGGGTGGAGACCTTGAGCCACATCGGGCAGGCGGAGATGAAGGCCGGTGATATTTTTGAGATTCATACACCGGGGGGCGGTGGCTATGGTGAAGCGGCATAGCGAGTGATCGCGTGCGTTGCTCGCATAGCTACATAAAAAAAACCCGCCGAGTGGCGGGTTTTTTGTGAGGTCAAGCGAATTACTTCTTAGGGGCTTCGGCGGGAGCAGCGGGCTTGGCATCTTTTGCAGCTTTGGCATCAGTCTTGGCCTTTTTATCAGCCTCTTTTTTAGCCTTGGCTTCGTCAGATTTTTTCTGCTTTTCTTCTGCTTTGACTTTCTTGTCAGCTTCTTTCTGTGCTTTGGCGTCGGCCTTGGCATCTTTCTTTTCTTCCTTGGCGGCTGGCGCAGCAGCCGGGGCGGCGGCAGGCGCTGCAACTGCTGTAGCAGCGGGCTTGGCTGCGGCTTTGGCGTCAGCCTTGGCGGCAGGGGCAGCGGCTGCACCCTTGAAGCCAGCGCCGTTAACGGTCAGGCCTTCGGCGGAGAACTTGGCGGCGTTGCCTTCACCCACGCCTTTGACGCGCTCGATGAAATCATTCCAGTCTTTGAAGTTGCCTTTTTTGCGCTCATCGACGATCTTGCCGGAGATGCCGGGGCCAATGCCTTTGATGCCATCCAGATCGGCAGCGGTGCCTTTGTTGACATCAACGGCAGCAAAGCTGAGGGCCGCATACAGCAGGGTGACCAGGGCCAGAATCTTCTTCAACATAGAGCAACTCCTTAGGGTTTAAATTTCGAGATCGACTTCAATCACTATCGAAGTCCAAATCTCAACGGCATTGTGCAACAGTTGGTTGACGTGATGTCCCCAATTGTTTTCACCCGATTGTTTTCAAGCTGCGTTGGACAGCCACTTCACGTAGTCGGTCACGCCGCTTTGCACATTGGCAAACGTATGCTCGCAACCGGTTGCCCGCAGCGCACCCAGGTCGGCCTGGGTATGGCACTGGTACTTGCCGCGCAGGGCATCAGGGAAGGGGACGTACTCAATCAGGCCGCGTGAGGCCATCTCAGCGAGCGGCAAAGCGGCTTCACCGCGTTGACTACGCAGCGTGTTGACGACGGCGCACGCCACGTCGTTAAAGGGCTGGGCCTTGCCACTGCCGAGGTTGAAGATGCCCGATTGCTTGGGGTGGTCAAAGAACCACAGGTTCACGGCCACCACGTCGCCCACAAAGACGAAGTCCCGCATTTGCTCGCCCGGCCCATAGCCACCGTACTCGCCAAACAGCTTGACCCGGCCTTCGGCTTGAAACTGGTGGAACTGGTGATAGGCCACGCTGGCCATGCGGCCCTTGTGCTGCTCGTGCGGGCCATAGACGTTGAAGTAGCGAAAGCCCACCACCTGGGACAATCGGCCTGCCAAGGTGCGCTCAAATCTGGCCCCGCATTCGCGGCGCATGCGCTGGTCAAACAAGAGTTTGGAGTAGCCATAGACGTTGAGCGGGTGCTCGAAGGCAGGCTCTTCTCGAAAGGTCTCCGAGCCGCCGTAAGTGGCTGCTGAAGATGCATACAGTAGCCGTGTGCCGCGCTTTTGACAGGCGTGAAACAAGTCACACGACAGCGTGTAGTTGTTGGCCATCATGTACTTGCCGTCTTGCTCCATGGTGTCGCTGCAAGCGCCTTCATGGAATACGGCCTCGACCTGGCCGTAGGCCCCGTCAGCAAACAAAGTGTAGAAATCGTCCCGGTCCACATAGTCGGCAATTCGCAGACCGGCGATGTTGCGAAACTTGTCGCCTTGGGTTAAATCGTCAACGGCAATGATGTTGTCAATGCCGCGCGCGTTGAGTCCTTTGATGAGGTTGCTGCCAATAAAACCGGCAGCGCCTGTGACAACGATTCGGGTCATGCGGATGTCTTTCGAATGAATTTTGGAGATGAGGGTTCGATTTAAGGGGTAGCGAACAGTTCAGCGTAGCTCACGGTTGCCGTACCAAACTTGCCGACCACGATGCCACCCGCGCGGTTGGCCAGCGGCATGGCTTCACGCAGGCTCAGGCCCGAGGCGACCAGGGCTGCCATGGTGGCAATGACGGTGTCGCCTGCGCCGGTGACGTCAAACACTTCGCGCGCCTGGGCGTTGACATGCAGTTCGCCTTGATCGTCGTACAGCGTCATGCCTTCTTCGCTGCGGGTCAGCAGCAGGGCTTGCAGGCCGAGCTCAGTGCGTAATTTTTGCGCCTTGGCGCGCAGGTCGTCCTCGTCGCGCCAATCGCCCACCACGTGCTGAAGCTCGGAGCGGTTGGGCGTGATGACGGTGGCATGGCTGTAGCGGGAGTAGTCCGAACCCTTGGGGTCGATCAGCACGGATTTCCCCGCCGCACGGGCGTGGGCAATCATGTCGCTGACGTGGCTCAGGCCGCCCTTGCCGTAGTCGGAAAACAGAACGGCGTCGTGGTTCTGCACCAACGCGCGAAAGGTTTCGGTTTGTGAGGCCAACACCTCGCCTTTTGGAGTGTTCTCAAAGTCCAGCCGGATGAGTTGCTGCTGGCGGCCAATGACGCGCAGCTTGACCGTGGTGCGCAGCTCCGGGTCGCGGCCAAAGTGAGGCGTGATGCCGGTGCCGGCCACCAGGGCTTCGAGCTTGTGGCTGGCGTCGTCGTCTCCCACGACGGTGAGCAGCGAGGCTTGCCCACCCAGCGCCACCACATTACTGGCCACGTTGGCCGCGCCGCCGATGCGTTCTTCTTCACGCGTGATGCGCACCACGGGCACGGGGGCCTCGGGCGAGATGCGATCGACCGCGCCGTACCAGTAGCGGTCGATCATGGCGTCACCGACAACCAGCACACGGGATTTCGATAATTTTTCTAAGGGGATGTTCATGGGGAAAACGGAGAGTTGCTTATAGCTCTTCGACGCGTCGCGCAGGGTAGCTGTCCCAGGCCTGGCAGCCTGGGCAGTGCCAGAAGTGCTGCTTGGCCTCGAAGCCGCAGGCAGCGCAGCGGTAGCGCGTCAAGGGCTTGACGGCATGGTCCAGCGCGCGCTGGACTTGGGGATGGAATTGTTCATGCTCCAGCTTCTCACCGGCAATCCATTTGGCAGCCGCCACCAAAGACGGTTCACGTTCCAGGTGACGCACATACCAGTCACGCGCGGCCATGTCGGGTGTGCCCGCCGTGGCTTCCAGTCGGACGATGGCTTCAAGCACGTCCAGCGATGGGGATTGCGTGTAGATCTCTCTCAGTTGTTCTAGCACTGCCGTTGCGCGCCCACACGCGGCGGCAGATTCGGCCAAGTGAGGGGCAATCAAGGGTGTGGCAACAGGTGCTTCCTGCAACGCTGCTTGCAGCAATGTGCAAGCAGCCTCGTGGAGGCCTTGCTGCGTGAACAAACGTGCGAGTTCAATGTGCGGGCGTGGGGCTGACGGGGCGGTGCGCATGGCCTGCTCCAGCAGGGCTTGGGTCTGAATCATGTCACCCGCAGCCCAAAGCGCGGTGGCCTGCTCGCACAGGTAGTGCGCCAAACGGGTGCTGAAGCTGCCTGCGTCGGTGTCGTTCAGTTTGGCTGCCATGGCGGCTGCGTGTATCCAGTCGCGGGAGCGTTCGTAATTGGCCAGCAGGGCCAGACGTGCTTGTGGCTCGAAGGGCGTGCCTTCGAGCTTGAGCAGTGCCTTCTCGGCGTGATCGAGCAGACCGGCTTTCAGGTAATCAAGCGCCAGCGCATGCTGGGCGCGCAGGCGGTCGGCTTGGCTCAGGTCGCCGCGTGAGAGCAGGTGCTCGTGCACGCGCACGGCGCGTTCGTATTCGCCGCGACGGCGAAACAGGTTACCCAGTGCAAAGTGAAGTTCCGAGGTATCGGGGTCATGCTGAACGGCTTCAATGAAGGCATCGATGGCCTGGTCTTGCTGTTCATTGAGGAGAAAGTTCAAGCCTTTGAAATAGGCTTTGGGGGTGCGGCGGTTTTCAACGCGCAACTGATGCAGGTCAAAACGTGAGGCCAGCCAGCCCAATACAAAGGCCAGGGGCAGGCCCAGCAGGATCCAGCTCAGGTCAAAGTCCATGGGGGTGGTTTGTGTTCAATGAAGGCGGGCCTTGTGTGCTTGAGAAGCCGCGCGCATGAGCAGCCGCTTTGCGCTGCTTCCACCAGCGCGGCAGCATGGCGAGGACGCCCGCGATCAACCCGATGGAAAAAGCAGCCAGAACGACCAAGACCATGGGGGTGCGCCATTGCGTGCCGAAGAAAAAATTAATCGTCACGTCCTGCTGGTTGTTCAAGGCGAAGGCAAACAGGGTGAAAAAAATGGATGCCTTCAACACCCACTTAAGCAACCACACGATGTGTTTCATTGCGCTCCTTCTGTGAGGCGCTCATTCTAGCGGGGCGCTGGCGCAGTCAACTCGCTGGTGCGCTGATCAACGGCTTCGCGCAAGGCTTTACCGGGTTTGAAATGCGGTACACGTTTTTCTGGAATGGCCACGCTCGCGCCACTGCGCGGGTTGCGACCCATACGGGGTGGCCGGCGGTTGATAGAGAAGCTGCCAAAACCCCGGATTTCAATCCGGTGCCCGCGCACCAAGGCGTCGTTCATGGCGTCAAGAATGGTTTTGACGGCAAATTCAGCATCGCGATGCGTCAGTTGCCTGAAGCGGTTGGCCAGTTCTTCAACGAGGTCAGAGCGAGTCATGAAACTAATACCTTTGCGGGACAGACCTTTAGCTCTGTCCCCAACTGATTAAGCTTTGCGGGACAGACCTTTGTCTCTGTCCTCAACGGATTGAAAATAAAAAAAACGACCGGTGCAGTGGTACGACCGGTCGTTTCTTCAAACAAACAACAAGGATTAGTTGTTGTTGTCGAGCTTGGCGCGCAGCAATGCGCCAAGGCTGGTGGTGCCGGCGCTTTCGCGTGAAGACTGCTGGCTCAGGGACTGCATGGCTTCGTTCTGGTCGGCCATGTCTTTGGCTTTGATCGACAGCTGGATGTTGCGGGTCTTGCGATCTACATTGACCACCACGGCTGTGACTTCGTCGCCTTCTTTGAGCAGGCTGCGGGCATCTTCGACGCGGTCGCGGGAGATTTCGCTGACACGCAGGTAGCCGATGACGTCGTCGCCGAGGTCGATCTCTGCGCCCTTGGCGTCCACGGTCTTGACCTTGCCGGTGACGGTTTGGCCTTTGTCGTTGATGGCGGCAAAGGTGGTGAATGGGTCGGAGTCCAACTGCTTGATGCCCAGGCTGATGCGCTCGCGGTCCACGTCCACGGCCAGCACCAAGGCTTCAACTTCTTGGCCCTTTTTGTACTCACGCACAGCGGTTTCGCCAGGCTCGTTCCAGGACAGGTCAGACAGATGAACCAGGCCGTCGATACCGGCAGCCAAGCCCACAAAGACGCCGAAGTCGGTGATCGATTTGATCGGGCCTTTGACGCGGTCGCCGCGCTTGGTGTTTTGCGCAAACTCTTGCCAGGGGTTGGCCTTGCACTGCTTCATGCCCAAGGAGATACGGCGCTTGTCTTCGTCGATTTCCAGAACCATGACTTCGACTTCGTCACCCAGCGACACGATTTTGCTAGGGGCGATGTTCTTGTTGGTCCAATCCATCTCGGAGACGTGCACCAAGCCTTCGATGCCGGGTTCGAGCTCCACAAACGCGCCGTAGTCGGCGATGTTGGTGATCTTGCCGAACATGCGGGTGCTCTGGGGGTAGCGGCGGTTCACACCCATCCAGGGGTCATCACCCATTTGCTTGAGACCCAGGGAGACACGGTTTTTCTCGGTGTCGAATTTGAGGATCTTGGCGGAAATTTCCTGACCAGCGGTTACCACTTCAGAAGGGTGACGCACACGACGCCAAGCCATGTCGGTGATGTGCAGAAGACCGTCAATGCCGCCCAGGTCCACGAACGCACCGTACTCGGTGATGTTTTTGACCACGCCGTGAACCACAGAACCTTCTTTGAGGGTCTGCATCAGCTTGGCGCGCTCTTCGCCCATGGAGGCTTCCACCACGGCACGACGTGACAACACCACGTTGTTGCGCTTGCGGTCGAGCTTGATGACCTTGAATTCCAGGGTCTTGTTCTCGTACGGTGACAGGTCTTTGGTGGGACGTGTATCGACCAGGGAGCCGGGCAGGAAAGCGCGGATGCCGTTGACCAGAACGGTCAGGCCACCCTTGACTTTGCCGCTGGTGGTGCCGGTGACGAATTCGCCGGATTCCAGGGCTTTTTCCAGGCTCATCCACGAAGCCCGACGCTTGGCGGTGTCGCGCGACAGGATGGTGTCGCCGTAGCCGTTTTCGATGGAGCCGATGGCCACCGACACGAAGTCGCCGACTTGGACTTCAACTTCGCCCTTGTCGCTTTTGAATTCTTCGAGGGGAATGTAGGCTTCAGACTTGAGGCCAGCGTTGACAACGACAAAACTGTGCTCGATGCGCACGACTTCGGCGGTAATGACTTCGCCCGGGCGCATTTCTGTGCGTGTCAGCGATTCTTCAAATAGGGCGGCAAATGATTCAGACATTTTGGTTGTGGTTTGATCCACGGGTTAAGTTTTTGAACCACACAGCCAAGCGCAGGGAAGAACGCGCGAAGGGAGCCGTGTGGGCCGGTTAGCCTCTCAGGTTGACCCGAAAGGCTGCTTGTCCTGCCACCAGTTCAAGACCAAATCAACCGACTTTTCAATTGAGAGATCTGAGTTGTCCAGTAGCAGGGCATCTTGTGCGGGCTTGAGAGGTGCAACAGCGCGGGAGGAATCCCGAGCGTCGCGTGCTTCCAAGTCTGCACGAAGAGTGCTGATTATAGTCGAAATCCCCTTTGAAATCAACTGCTTATGGCGTCGCTCGGCCCGGTGCTGGGCACTGGCCGTGAGAAACACCTTGAGCGGTGCATTGGGGAAGATGACCGTACCCATGTCGCGCCCATCGACCACCAGGCCGGGCAACTGGCAAAAGCTGTGTTGCAGTGTGACCAAGGCAGTGCGCACGGCGGGCAAGGCGGACACTTTGGATGCGTTCATGCCGCCTTCTTCGCTGCGGATGGCCGTGCTCATGTCTTGGCCATCCAGCAGGATCTGATCGCCCACAAAGCGCACGGGCAGGCGCTCAGCCAGGGCGGCAATGGCTTGCTCACAGTGGGGTTCTAGCACCAAGCCTGCACGCAATGCGGCCAGCGCGGTGACCCGGTAGAGCGCGCCAGAGTCAAGGAAGTGGTAGCCCAGGTGCTGGGCGATTTGCGCTGCCAGCGTGCCCTTGCCGGAGGCCGTGGGGCCATCAATGCAGACCACGGGGATGGTGTTGGGGACGGCCTGGGTGACCGAGAACAGCGCCTCAAAGTAGTCAGGGAAGGTTTTGGCCACGCACCTCGGATCGAGGATGCGCACGGGTTGCTGCGCTGGGTTGAACGCGGCCAACGCAAAACACATCGCCACGCGGTGGTCGTCGTACGTGTGGATGGATGCTGCGTGCCACTCGGCGTTTGTGGCGGGCGGCGTGACGCGGATGAAGTCCGCCCCTTCTTCCACCGTGGCACCGAGCTTGCGCAGCTCGCAGGCCATGGCGGCAATGCGGTCGGTTTCTTTGACGCGCCAACTGGCGATGTTGCGCAGCGTGGTGGTGCCATTGGCATACAGGGCCATGACGGCCAGGGTCATGGCCGCGTCGGGGATGTGGTTGCAGTCTAGGTCAATGGCTTGAAGTGGCCAACTACCACGGGAAATTTCCAGCCAGTTGGGGCCGCTGCTGATCTGGGCCCCCATTTGCCGGGCTGCATCCACAAAACGAATGTCGCCTTGGATGGAGTCTGCGCCGACGCCCATGACTTTGATGCTGTTTTTGCCTGAAGGCCCCGTAGCAATGGCGCCAAGCGCTATGAAATAGCTAGCGGATGAGGCGTCAGCTTCGACATGAATCGTGCTGGGAGAACGGTAGCGACTGCCTGCCGGGATGGTGAAGCGTGCCCAGCCATCACGTTGCACCGCAATGCCAAAGCGTGCCAGCAAATTGAGGGTGATCTCGATATAGGGCTTGGAGATCAACTCGCCCACGACGTCGATCACGATGTCGCGTGTGGCTACAAGGGGTAGGGCCATCAGCAAGGCGGTCAAGAACTGGCTGGAGACGTCACCCCGCACCTTGATGGGTTGTTCCAGCTGCAGGGTGGGTTGGCCAATGTGCAGCGGCGGGTAGCCGTTTTGGCCCAGGTAATTGATGTGGCAACCCAGTTGGCGCAGAGCATCGACCAAGTCACCAATGGGTCGCTCATGCATGCGCGGCACGCCACTGAGTTCATAGTCACCACCCAGCACAGCCAGCGCTGCGGTGAGCGGGCGCATGGCCGTGCCTGCGTTGCCCATGAAGAGCTTGAGCGCGTCGGCTTTAGGCGGCTGGCCACCCAGTCCTTCAATGACGACGGTCGAGCCGTCTTGTTGAATACCGCAGCCGAGCTGGCGCAGGGCGTCCAGCATGACACGCGTGTCGTCCGAGTCCAGCAGGTCGTGAACGGTGGTTGAGCCCTGGCTCAATGCTGAGAGCAGCAAGACCCGGTTCGAAATGCTTTTGGAGCCTGGCAGGACAACAATGCCGTTCGCGCCCGCCAGAGGGGGCAGGTCAAGGAATTCGGTGGAAAACATTATTCTTCAAGCTGGTTCATGCGCCACTGGGTACGGGTGTTGCTGGCTTGAGCGATCAATTCTTCTATTCCATTGCCGTTGCTCCTGGCGAGCATGAGTTCGAATGCCCTTAAATGAGTCCGAAAAATTTTGGACTGACTCAGTAGTTCTTCACGGTTGGAAAGCAGGATGTCCCGCCAAACTCGCGGATCGCTGGCCGCAATGCGGGTGAAATCGCGAAACCCAGGGCCTGCCAGAGACAAAAATTCTTGACTCTGGGCTTGACTTGAAATGCCATTCATGAGTGCGAAAGCAATCAGGTGCGGCAAATGGCTCACGGCCGCAAAGGCAGCATCGTGCGCTTCGGGTGACATTTGCTGCACACGGCAACCCAGCGCCGTCCAGACATCAACCGCCATCTGGAGTTGTTTGGTCTGGGTGTGTTCAATGGGTGTGAGGATGACTTGCTTGCCCAAGTAAAGATCAGCGTCGGCGTGATCGACACCGGCCACTTCCTTGCCCGTAATGGGGTGGGCTGGCACGAACGATCCCAGATGCTCCCGCAAGACGAGTCGGCTCGCCTCGACCACGTCGCGTTTGGTTGATCCGACATCCATGACCAGCATCTGCGGCGTGATCAAGTGTTTGATCGCTTTTAAAGTCGCTTCGGTCGCCGCAACTGGCACGGCAATCAAAACGATGTCGGCCCCAGCGACGGCCAGCAGGGCAGAGGGGGCCTCGACGTCAATCACCCCGAGTTTGCGAGCACGCTCGGTGGTGGAGGGGGACTTGCTATAGCCCACCACATTTTTGACCAGGCCGGCACGTTTGAGTGCCAGCGCAAACGACCCGCCCATCAGGCCGCAGCCAATCAATCCAAGTTGCTCAAACATGATGTTTTATTCACCCACCGGGTAGGTGCCCAGAACTTTGTAAAACGCGCACAGGCTTTTTAGCTCTTGGAGTGCCGCGTTGACGTGGTCCTGCGATGGATGCCCCTGAATATCAATGTAGAAGTAGTACTCCCACTGGCCGGAGCGAGCGGGGCGGGACTCAAAGCGCGTCATGGAAACGCCGTGGTTCTTGAGTGGCACCAGCAGGTCATGAACCGCACCGGGGCGATTGGGCACGGAGACGACCAGGCTGATGCAATCACGGCCGGATGCCGGTGGCGCGGGCATGGTTTGCGGAAGGCAGACGATGGCAAAACGGGTACGGTTGAAGGCATCGTCCTGGATGGCGTGAGCAGCGGTGTGCAGGCCGAACTCGGATCCGGCCCGTTCGCTGGCAATGGCAGCCCAGGCGGGGTTAGTGGCGGCCAGGCGTGCCCCCTCCGCATTGCTGGAGGCCGCATGCCGCTCGGCGTGCGGCAAGTGGGTGTTGAGCCAGTGTTGGCACTGGGCCAGGGCTTGCGGGTGGGCGTAAACCTCTTCGATGTCTTTTAGCGAATCACTGAGCCGCAACAGGTTGTGGCGCACCAAGAGGCTGGTTTCGCCGATGACGTGCAGGGGGGAGGTCAGAAGCAGATCCAGCGAACGGGAGATCACACCCTCAGTGGAGTTCTCCATCGGCACCACACCAAATTCGGCACTACCGGCTGCGGTAGCGCGAAACACTTCGTCCAGATTGCTGCAGGGCATGCGCTCGATGCTGGAGCCGAAAAATTGCAACGCGGCCTGTTCGCTGAATGTGCCATTCGGGCCCAAATAAGCGACGCGCTGATTGGCTTCCAAAGCCCGACAAGCCGACATGACTTCACGCCAGATGTAAGCAATGCTGTCCGGTTTGAGGGGGCCAGGATTGGTGGATTGCAAGTGCTGAATGACCTGGGTTTCCCGGTCTGGTCTGAACACTGCGGAGCCTTCATCACGTTTGATCTCGCCCACTTCGTGGGCCAGCGCCGCACGGCGATTGAGCAGGGCCAGCAAGTCCTGATCAAGCGCGTCAATCTGGGTGCGCAGTTGGGATAGGGATTTTGTCATCGGTTCGCGGAAGGTTGTCAGCTTTGGGCGCGCTCAAATTCTCGCATGTAGGCAATCAACGCCTGCACACCTTGTAACGGCATGGCGTTATACAGGCTGGCGCGCATGCCGCCTACCGACTTGTGTCCTTTGAGTTGCAGCAGACCGTGTGCGTGCGCACCCGCCAGGAAGGCGTCGTTGCGGGATTCATCGCGTAGGAAAAATGGCACGTTCATGCGGGAGCGGCAATCGTGGGCGACCCGGTTGGTGTAGAGACCTGATTGGTCAATGGCCTCGTACAGCAGCTTGGCTTTGGCTACATTGCGCGCCTCCATGGCAGCGACGCCACCCTGGGCTTTGAGCCACTTGAAGGTGAGGCCCGCCATGTAGATGGCGTAGGTGGGGGGCGTGTTGTACATCGATTGATGATCCGCCACGATGCGGTAGTCAAAGGCGCTGGGGCAAACGGGCAGGGCGTGGCCGAGCAGGTCCTCACGCACCACCACCAGCGTCAAACCGGCTGGGCCGATATTTTTTTGAGCACCGCCGAAGGCTGCACCGACCCGTGACCAGTCCACCGGGCGAGACGCCACCTGAGAAGAAAAATCAACCACCAGCGGCGCTTGGCAACCCAGGGCCCTCAGGTCGGGCAGGGTGTGAAACTCCACGCCGTGGATGGTCTCGTTGGAGCACAGGTGCACGTAGCGGGCGTCTGTGCTGAGCCGCCAGCTGGCGGGATCTGGCAGGCGGGTATGTCCGTCGGCCTCGCTGCTGGCCGCGATGTTCACGTTGCAGTATTTGCGCGCTTCTTTTTGCGACTTCTGGCTCCAACTGCCGGTGACGACATAGTCGGCTTTTTCTCCGCGAGACAGGTTGAGCGGCACGATAGCGTTTTCTGCCAAACCACCGCCCTGCATGAAGAGGATGTGAAATTCCTGGGGGATAGCCAACAGCTCACGCAGATCAGCCTGCGCTTGTTCGTAGATGTTGAT